>CADBSP010000183.1 GCA_902797405.1 uncultured Eubacteriales bacterium
AATAAGTTCGGGTTTTTCTTCTACCTTTGATATATACTCCTCATTTCGAAGAACTAATCTCAGGACTTCCGCTTCCAGGTGCGTCACTCCGCTTTCTTCAGCTTCCTTTGCTCTATCTTTGTTCTTCCCTCTTTCCTCAGGGTTTTCAGAATAGCTGTTTGCAGGCGATTGATTTGTATTTGTTCCATTGCTGCGGTTCGAATTACGATTTTTATTCCAGTCCGGGTCTTCTGCTGCGTTTGCTTCTTCCAAGAGCACGGATTTGGATATATCCAATTCTTTTGCCATCTTGGATGCATATTCCTCACGCTCTCCCGGTGTGAGAGTCCTAAGAACTGCGGCGATTCGCTTTATTGCAGTTATTCTCTGGTGGTGGTCTCCCATGTTGAGGTTCGCTATGGCGCTCATTATCTTATAGTCGCCATAATGCTGTGCTTTCTCCACAAGTTCCAGGAAGGCATCTTTTCCGTTTGCTTTTATGAATTCGTCCGGATCTTTTCCGTCCGTAACATGCATTACCCTTACGTCCAGGCCTTCTGAGCGCAGTATTTCCATTCCTCTGAGCGCCGCCTGGTGACCTGCGGTATCCGCATCATAGCAAAGAACGACTTTCTTAGCATATCTTTTAATCATTCGTGCTTGCTGCTCCGTCAAGGCAGTGCCCAGCGATGCAGCCACATTCTCTATACCCGCCTGATAGAGCGCTACAACGTCCATATACCCTTCAACCAGGATCAAGTATCCGAGTTTGCTTACGGCAGTCCTGGAAAGATTCAATCCGTAGAGGTTGTTCTTCTTCTGGAAGACTTTGCTCTCCTGGGAGTTGAGGTATTTGGGATTGTCCTCGGATGAAAGCGCGCGTCCACCGAAGCCGATGACTTTGCCCCTGGTGTTTATGATTGGGAAAATCACCCTGTTTCTGAATTTATCAAAATACCTTTTGCCATCGTCGCTATTGGCTTTTGCGTCGGACTTGTTGCTGACTGAGATTAAGCCTAGTTCCAGAAGATCTTTCTCTTCGTGTCCCTTTGATTTCAGGTATTGATAGAGGCTTTCCCAATCGTCCTCAGCATAACCGATTCCGAACTTTTTTAGGTATTTTGGATTGATGTTTCTTCCCTTCATGTAGGAATAGCCTCTGTTGGCTTTTTCCGTGAAGTTGCTGTAGAAGAACTTTGCTGCATCTTTGTTAATTTGGTAGTATTTTTCTAAGTCTTCGCCTCTGCCTCTGGTTTCTTCCAGTTCTATTCCGTATTCCCCGGCAAGTTTTTCAACCGCTTCGTTGAATTCCAGGTTGTAGAATCTTTTTACAAATTCGATTACATCGCCTGATGCCTGGCAACCAAAGCAGTAAAACATCTGCCTGGGCTCGTTTACATTGAAAGATGGCGTTTTCTCGCTGTGGAAAGGACAGACCGCCTTGTGACTGGAGCCTGCTTTCTTAAGCGGTATTGCACGCCCGATAACATCTACTATATTTACTTGATCTTTCAGATTTGTTATGGATCTGTTGGTATAAGCCATCGCAGATTTATCGCTCCTAATCTAATAATTCTGCATAGGATTGCGATTTCCTTTTTTTATTTAAAATAATGTTAGATAATTTGGGAAACCAAATATATGCCCGATTGGTAACGGCTATTTGGATTGCAGAAATATATTCACTGCGCGAAACAGTTTGCTGAAACAAATTTAATGTACTAAACAGTTTGCTGAAATAAATTTAATGTGCTAAACAGTTTGCTGAAAAATATTTAATGCGCAACAGTTTGCTGAAAAAAATTTAATGCGCTAAACAGTTTGCTGAAAAATATTTAATGCGCGAAACAGTTTGCTGAAATAAATTTAATGTGCAAAACAGTTTGCTGAAATAAATTTAATGTGCTAAACAGTTTTCTGAAACAATTTTAAAGCACAATACAGTTTGCTGAAAAATATTTAATGTGCAAAACAGTTTGCTGAAAAAAATTAAATGCGCAACAGTTTGCAAAAACCTATTTAATATGCGAAGCAGTTTGCGGTATCAATGAGTTCCAAAAATTTGCTCATAAACTGTTTTCGCGTAGCGATCTGTCATGCCTGCAATATAGTCCTTTACAACAGTATTAATACCGTCTCTCTCCAGCGCCTTTTGTTCGTCGGTCGGGAGTTCGCCGGGATTCTCAACATAATAAGAGTATAATTTTTCAATAACCTCTTCCACCATCAATAAATCCTCTTCCTTCTTTGATTTACTGCTTCTATACACATTATCAAACATGAAGTTTCTGAGGACCAAAAGCTCCGACCAATACTCCTCATCCATTCTAACAAAGTCCTGCCCGTCGCTGGTTTCAACTATGTTATGCACCATGTTGTTTATTCTTTGGCTGTGACGCTCTCCGAATAGTTTGATGGAGTTATTCGGTATGTCGCTGAGTGTAATGACTCCGCTTCTTATTGCATCGTCAATGTCGTGATTTATATACGCCACACGGTCGCAAAGCCTTACAATTTCGCCTTCTAATGTGGTTGGGAAACCTTTGCCCGAATGGTTGAGGATTCCGTCCCTCACTTCATAAGTCAGGTTCATGCCGACTCTGTTATTACTGTCCTCCAGGAGTTCTACTACTCTAAGGCTTTGCTCGTTGTGGTGAAAACCGCCGGGATGGATTTTATTCAGGATTTCTTCTCCGGAATGACCAAAAGGCGTATGTCCCAGGTCATGCCCCAGTGCAATCGCTTCTGTCAAGTCTTCGTTTAAATTTAGCGCGCGACAAACTGTCCTGGATATCTGGGCGACCTCCAAGGTATGCGTCAGACGGGTTCTGAAATGGTCTCCTTCCGGTGCCAGGAAAACCTGGGTCTTATGCATGAGTCTGCGGAAAGCCTTGGAGTGAATGATCCTATCCCTGTCCCTTTGGAATTCGGTTCTGAATTCGCAGGGTTCCTCCTCCATCCTTCGACCCTTGCTCTTTGTTGACCGGGATGCCCCGGGCGCAAGGAGTTCTTCTCTTTTTTCTAAATCTTCTCTAAGTAACATCGTTTTTCCCTTTAAATAATTCCCTATTTGTTCCTTATTCCTTACGTTCCCTATATTCTCTATGTCTCTATATCTCTATTTCTCTTATCTCTGTATCTCTATATTCCCTATTATTTCGAATCTATTTTTTTTTTATGTCTATTCTATTCCGTATTTATTTCGAATCTTATATTTCTACCCTTTTTATTAATCCCATCTAATCCATTATTTACTCATCTATTTCTTTTGGACTCGATATCATTTCCTTCACTTACCCGTATGCCCAAATCCCCCGGCTCCTCTTTCAGTCTCCAAACTTGGATTTCTTATTTACCCGTATGTCCAAATCCCCCGGCTCCTCTTTATTGTTCAACCTCGACTGCCTATTTACCCGTATGCCCAAATCCACCGGCACCTCTTTAGTCTCCAAACTTGGATTTCTTATTTGCCTGTATGCCCAAATCCCCCGGCACCTCTTTCAGTTTCAGAAATCTCGGAAATGTCATTAACCACTTCAAACTCGACCTGTTCGAATTTGCTAATCACAACCTGAGCAATACGCTCACCATCTTTGATCAGATAGTCTTCTTTGCTCCAATTGATAAGGGGCACATTCCACTCGCCCCTGTAGTCAGGGTCAACAGTACCGACACCATTTACTAGACCAATTCCATGCTTGATTGAAAGTCCCGAGCGTGCACGAACCTGAGCTTCGTATCCGTCCGGCAGTTCAACGAAATAACCTGTAGGAATTAGCGCACGTTCACCCGCCTTCAACAAAAAATCGCCTTCGGGCAAATAGGCTTCCAAATCGAACCCCGCAGAGCCCTTTGTTTGATATTCCGGAATACGTCCGGACTTCGATACAATCTTTAACTTCATAAACAATCCTTTACAAAATAATTTAGTGACATTTCACGCTTCAATCATTTTCATGGGCATCGCTCCTTTTTTTATCGATGCCCATGGGCATCGGGCTTTTTTTGGTCGATGCCCACGATTATCAGACTATATTTCATTTATTTTCATGGGCATTGCCCCTTTTTTTATCGATGCCCATGGGCATCGGGCTTTTTTTGGTCGATGCCCACGATTATCAGACTATATTTCATTCATTTTCATGGGCATCGCCTATTTCCACCCGATGCCGAACTCCATCATCCTATTTTATCTGTTTCACGTTCGGCCTGGGCTCTTTTTTGTTCCTTGCCACGGGCAACGTTCCTTTTTTCCTCGATGCCGAACGCCATCAAAGCTCGGCGTTTCGGTAGTCCCTAGTGATGAGCTTAATTGTTATAAGCGCGTTTTCTTGGAAGGCTTCAATCGGCTGTGCACCAACCCTGGATGATACCCAGTACTCGTCCTCATAGGCTTGGTATAGTGAGTCGAGATCCTTTTTCCCACCATCAAAAGCCGCCAGGATAAAGGCCTTTTCTTTTTCTGCAGCTTTGATGTACATGTCGTAATAGTCGTTGCCGATTGATGGTGGAACAACGCCGTAGTGACTTCCGATTATAATGTCTGCATTGTACGCCTTACATTTTCTGGCGGAGGTAATTGTGTCATCAAAACTCTTAAGTATGGCTGTGTGCACATGGTCCTCATCCTCCAGTACGCCAACACTTTCGGAAACAAAGATTATGGTTTTTCCATCGCCATATGTGTGCTTCTGACTGGCACCAACCGCATTCTCGGACAAAGAGATTATGCTTTTTCCATTGCCATTCGTATGTTTTTGACTGACACCAACCTCATTCTCGGACATTGAGATTATGGTTTTTCCATTGCCATTCGTATGCTTCTGACTGGCACCAACCTCATTCTCGGACATTGAGATTATGCTTTTTCCATCGTCCTCTATTAAACCTTGGTCAAATTGCTGTTTTTGTTCAGATTCTTCCGGACCTTTTTCCCTGAGGTAATACGAGAATGAGCAGTCAGTGTGCCCAGGGGTGTGGATGGCGGTAACCTCGTATTTACCAATATCAAATATATCCCCATCCTCCAGTACCTGGTCAACGCGAAGGTTGTCGGTTCGGATCACCATTCTTTCTGACTCTGGTTTTGATGCTTCTCCCGGAATGTATTTATCTCTGGCGGCCTTGCCGAGTCGCTCCATAGTTGCCTTTGCTCGATCGCTGGCAAACACCTTGACGAGTTTTTTCCCTCCGATTACCGTAGCACAGGGCCACCTGTCTAAGATATATGGTAGTGCGCCGATGTGGTCGTAATGCGAATGAGAAAGGATAATCTTATCCAGTTTTTCGTGGCCTATTTCCTTAAGCTTATCCTCAATATCACTTATTACGCCATCGGAGCAATAGGCCATTCCGCAATCGTAAATCGCCACCTCTTCTCCACCGTCAATCAAAAAAGATTCGCCGCCTTTTCCGGCTGTAACCCTGTAAATGCCTTCTGGCATTTCAAATCTATGCAACTTTTCCCCGGTCTCTCCCCAAGATTCTATATGTTCTTTATGCTCGCTCTGTATATCTTGTCCGTTATGCTTGTTAGCTGTTTCTTTGTTCTCGTAATACATTCTAAATAATTATTTGCCATTAAAGCAATGCTACTGTTAACTGTCTTTTATCTTTTAAATACTAACCTCGCTGTTATCAAGAAAAAAGCGATGTCATCAAACAAATCACTATCCTGATTAACTATAAGTTGCGTCGTCATCAAACAAATCACTATCCTGATTAACTATAAGTTGCGTCGTCATCAAACGAGTCGTTATCCAGATTAACTAGTAAGTTGCGTCGTCATCAAACGAATCGATATCCAGATTAACTATAAGTTGCGTCGTCCTCAAGCGAATCGTTATCCAGATTAACTATAAATTGCGTCGTCCTCAAACAAATCACTATCCTGATTAACTATAAATTGCGTCGTCCTCAAGCGAATCGCTATCCTGATTAACTATAAATCGCATCGTCCTCATCCACGAGGTCGTTTATTCCGATTATGAATTCATCGATTTCGTAGTCTTTGGCGCCATCCAGGTCGAATTCAAGTTCTCTGTTATCTAGAAGCGCCAGCCTGTGGTCGCTAATCACGTCGCGCAAGGATTTATTCTCAGAAATGCCCTTCTCTCTGTCCGTCACTATGCAATTCTCAGTCAGGGCATAGTAGCGATGGAAGTCATCTAATTCTTCCGCAAGTTTTATCAAAGAATTGCCATTTTCGTCCTGCACCAGGCCCATCTCCTTGCCTGTGGAAAGTTCAGCCAGCGCAACGAGGTTTCTTTTAACCGCCTCGAAAATATTGTATATATCCACGTCATCATCAGGCATTCTTTCCATAATATCGTAGAAATAACTCTCGACGATTTCGGCAAAAACAGAAAGTTCAGCCTCCGAAAGCACTTCATAAATTGCGTCAGCGCCAATCTCTTTTTCACATTCCAAAAGTTCGGCTAGATTTTCATAGTATGTAAATTCTCGCCCGTGTTCAATATCGAGTATTTGTAATAGTTCTTCTTTCGTCATCATTGCTTCTCCAATAATTTCAATTTTCGAAATCGAAAGTTTTCATCTACCTTATTTAGGCATCAAAGCTTCCTCAAATAATAGTAATCTCATGCAGTTAAGCTTTAATTTTCGATTTCTCATCCATTTTATCTTTATCTGAATAATTTGCGATCTGAATCATTTACTCTAAGTTTTTGCTCTGTATTTAATTAATGATAAATACCCCTAGCCCTTGCCCATTAAGAATCTTAAATATCCAAATTCTGAAATTGAATGTTCAGTTCCTTTTGATCTTTACCCAGAATTCGCTCAATCATGTTAACAAAATTGTCCGATAAGTCACTTGCATAGAAATAGTTTTCCCCGGACGGCTCATTTGCAAACATGTTCCTGTCCTCCAATTCCATTTTGGCAGCAATCGCCACTTCCTTTGATGAACTGATAATGCTTATATCCGGATAGAGCCTTTGCAGATTCGACTTTATAAGCGGATAATGCGTACAGGCTAAAACCAAGGTGTCAATTTGGTTTTCGTCGATAAAATCATCCAAATAATACTTAAGCGTCAAATCCATAATCTCATTATCGATGATTCCCTCCTCTATCAAAGGAACCAGCGCCGGGCATGCCTTGGCGAATATGTTTTTCAACTGGTAGTTCTTTTCTTTGATCTTATCAATGTAGACGCCGCTGTCGACAGTTGCCTTTGTTGCAAGAATGCCTATCCTATCCATGCCGTTGCACTTGTTTGCAATTACTCGGGATGTCGGTGAAATTGTACCGATGATTGGAATATCGGGATAGGTTTCCTTCAGCAAATCCAAGCTGGTGGCACTTATTGTATTGCAGGCCACGAGCATCATCTTCACGTTGTTTTGGACCATGAAGTTTCCGATCTGCAAAGTAAACTGGCGAATTGTGTCCACGGATTTTGATCCGTAAGGCGTTCTGGCTGTATCACCATAGAATATAATTCTTTCGTTTGGGAGCTGCCTCAGGAGGTATGGGATGCTGGTTAATCCGCCTATTCCTGAATCAAAAATCCCAATGGGCCTGTTATCCATCTATATGTTCCTCACTAAATATGTTATAATGGCTGTAATGTTGATATTATACCCTATTGAGGTGATAATCACAATTAATAGCTTATTGAAGTTATATATCTACGAGGAGATTTTTACATGGGAGCAAAGAAGAGTATCCTGATTTATTGCAGCGATACGCAAAACTCTATAGAGGTCGCAAATACCCTTAGAGATAAGTTTGAAAAGGAAGGATATTGTGTAGAGACTGACTTTGCAGGAGATGAGCGGGAGGACAGTGATTTACTGGACGGAACGCTTTCAGATAGGCTTAAGCTCATCGTATGCGTAGGTGGCGACGGCACATTCTTGGGCGCCGTACATCATTTCAATTTCCCAGATGTCCCATTCCTGGGTGTCAATACCGGGCACCTTGGTTTCTTCCAGGAGTTCATGCCGGATCAATTGGACCTTCTTATTGATAATTACAAAAGGAAGAAATACACGCTTCAGGATATGCAAACGGTTCGCGCCATCGTTGAACATGATGGCATCAAAGAAGAATTCACTGGTCTAAATGAAATAGTCGTCAAATGCGAAGAGAATTATTCAGTTCATCTTAATATTTCCATCGGTGATAAATTCATTGAAAAATTCAGTGGTGACGGAATTCTAATCGCTACTCCCGCGGGTTCTACCGCATATAATTATTCATTAGGCGGTAGCCTGGTTGACCCGAGGCTTAAGCTCCTTCAAGTAACTCCAATTGCTCCAATGAACACAACCGCTTATAGGTCCTTAACCTCTCCCCTCCTTTTGCCACCGGATTTAGGGCTCGGAATTGTTCCAGACAATGGCGGGAGCAAAGGAAGAATCGCAATCGCTTACGATAGTTTTAGCAGAACATTTGATAAGCTCGACAGCATTAATGTTAAACTCTCGGACGTGGAAGTAAGGCTTCTCAGGTTCGAAACCTACGACTTCTGGGCAAAAGTGAAGAGCAAGTTTATTTAAATAAAATGGAAAAGTTTTCTTTCATTGTGTCGGAGGATGAAGCCGGCATCCCCCTAAAAAAAGTTATTAAAGCAAAGTATCACTTTTCTTCCCGCCTGATGACTAAAATCAAGTATCAGGATCTTTTGATGCTTAATGGAGAAAAAGTGCCGGGCTATTTCACAGCGAAAACCGGCGACACTGTTACGGTATCCATCCCTGACGAGCAAAGCCATTTCGAGCCGGAGGATATCCCTATTGATGTCATTTACGAGGACGATGACCTTTTGGTGCTAAATAAACAACCCGGCATCACCTGTCATCCAACAAAGGGGCACAAGGCCCACACCATGGCAAATGCCATCACGAGATACATGCTTGACACCGATAAGAGTTTTAAGATTCGCTTTATCAATCGGCTGGATATGGACACAAGCGGCGTTTTGGTTATTGGAAAGAATTCCTTTGTTCAAGCTGAATTAATCAAACAGATGGACCGTGGGCTGACCAAGAAGGAATATGTTGCGGTTGTTGCGGGAGCAATTGACGAAAGCGAAACGGAGAGACTATTAGCTATCCCTGGAGTGTCGACGGTTGGCGAAGCGACTGACAGAAATGTTGATTTAGTCGAAATCCCGGAACATTCAGGTATGTCGACGGTTCGCGAAGAAGCTGACAGTAATGTTGATTTAGCAGGCATTTCGGCCCATTCTGGAGTATCGACGGGTGGCGAATGCTCCGATTGGTTTTTGATTGACCTTCCAATTGGGCATCCCGCAGAAGGTAAAATCACTCGCGAAGTTGTTAGCGAGGAAACACTAAAAAAGTTAAGGCTTTTAAACCCCAATAGTGAATCCATCGAAGGTGTCTACCCATCCAAAACATTATTTAGAATTGTATCAGTCTTTGAGAATATTAATGCCAATTCATTTCCCGAAGAGAATAGCAGAGAAAACTGCTGCCATGCCACGAAAACAGACAGCTTGGCAGAATATGAT
>CADBSP010000184.1 GCA_902797405.1 uncultured Eubacteriales bacterium
AAACTGTTGTAAATTCATTAAGAGATGGAGGAGAATAATGAAAGTATTAGTAATTAACTGCGGCAGTTCATCCCTTAAATATCAAGTTCTTGATATGAAAGATGAAAGCCTTCTGGCAAAGGGTCTGGTTGAAAGAATAGGAATCGAAGGTTCTGTTATTAATCACACCAAAACAGGCGAGGAAACTATCGTAAATGAAGTTCCAATGAAAGACCATAAGGAAGCCATTGCACAGGTTCTGGCAGCAGTTCAGGATCCGGCTCATGGCGTGGTTCAGGATATGTCCGAAATCGGTGCAGTTGGACACAGAGTTGTTCACGCAGGTGAAAAATATGCTGATTCAGTAATAATTGACGATACTGTAATGAAGGCACTGGAAGAGTGCATAGAGATTGCACCTCTTCACAATCCTCCTAACCTTGCAGGTATAGAGGCATGCAGAGCCTTGATGCCGGAAACACCGATGGTTGCAGTATTTGATACAGCATTCCATCAGACTATGCCGCCTGAATCATATATCTATGCTATTCCTTATGAATATTATGAAAAATATAAAGTCAGAAGATATGGATTCCACGGAACATCCCATAAATATGTTTCCCAGAAAGCTGCAGATATGCTTAACATCAATATCAACGATCTTAAGCTTATCACATGCCACCTTGGAAATGGTGCTTCCGTAACTGCAATAAAGCATGGTAGAGTTATAGACACATCCATGGGCTTCACTCCGCTGGAAGGTCTGGTAATGGGAACAAGGTCCGGCGACCTGGATCCTGCAATCGTTTCCTATATTAAGGAAAAAGAAGGTCTAGATGATGCAGGAGTAAATAACGTTCTCAATAAGAAATCCGGTGTTCTGGGTGTATCCGGCGTATCCAGCGATTTCAGAGATATCGAAGCTGCAGTTGAAGAAGGAAATGACAGAGCTGCTTTAGCACTTAGAATGTTCGCTCACAGAGTAAGATTCTATATTGGTGCATATATTGCTGAAATGAATGGTGTAGATGCTATCGTATTCACAGCCGGTGTTGGTGAAAACGATATCAGCATGAGAGAGATAATCTGTACTAACCTTGGCAATCTGGGTATCAAACTTGATCCGATTAAGAACAAGGTAAGAGGAAGAGATACAGTCATATCCGCTGAGGATTCAAAGGTTACACTTCTTCTTATACCAACAAATGAAGAGCTCATGATAGCCAGAGATACTATGAATCTGGTACGCAAATAAAGATTATTCTTTAACTTTGATAAGGTAGCTTAAGGTCCTGTGCATTGATTAAAAACCTGTTGACATGAAGGACTCCAGCGTTTATACTTTAGAAGTTGCGTAGAAAACACATACTTTATATATACAATAATCAGGCGAGGAGGTATAGATATGGCAGTTCCAAAAAGGAAAACATCAAAGGCAAGAAGGGACAAGAGAAAAGCAACCAATATGAAGAAAACACTTCCAGGACTTTCAATATGCCCACAGTGTCATCAGCCAAAGCTTCCACATAGAGTTTGCCCAAATTGCAACTACTATGACGGAAAAGAAATCGTTGCTGGAGAATAATTGAATGATAAGAGGCGGTCCCGAAATATAGGGGTCGCCTTTTTCTTATCTCCTAAAAGAATATATGAATAATTACTCGTGGAATGTGGATATTTCCCATATAAATGTTGATATTTTGCGGTTTTGATGATAAAATAACTATGTATGCAAATATGTAAGTATTAAAATCATATTGTATATAAAAAAACTATGACATCTATATATAGATGTTTACAGGAGGAGAACATTGAAGGAATTTGAGAAGAAGTTTCGCGTAGGGATACTAGGCGGAACAGGTATGGTAGGTCAAAGGTTTATAACGATATTGGATCAGCATCCGTGGTTCCAGGTAACTACAATTGCAGCAAGCAAGAACAGTTCCGGAAAAACATACGAAGATGCTGTTAGTGGAAGATGGAAGATGGATGTTCCTATTCCTGAATCTGTTAAGAATATTACAGTATGTGATGTTACGGAAGTTGAAAAAGTTGCATCAGAAGTTGATTTCGTCTTTAGTGCAGTCGATATGACTAAGGAAGAAATTAAGGCGATAGAAGAAGAGTATGCTAAGACGGAGACTCCGGTTGTATCTAACAACAGTGCTCACAGATGGACTCCTGATGTCCCCATGGTTGTTCCGGAGATCAACATCGATCACTTTGATGTAATCGAAGCATAGAAAAAGAGGCTTGGAACCACTAGAGGATTTATAGCAGTAAAACCTAATTGTTCACTCCAGGGATATATTCCTGCTCTGGCTGCATGGAAGGAATTCGAACCGTATGAGATGGTTGTATGTACATATCAAGCTATTTCCGGTGCAGGAAAAACCTTTGCTGATTGGCCTGAAATGGTAGAAAACATCATCCCGTATATTGGCGGTGAAGAAGAGAAGAGTGAAGACGAACCGCTAAAGATTTTCGGTCATATAGAGAATGGTGAAATTGTAAAGGCTACAGGACTTGATATAACAGCGCAGTGTGTCCGTGTTCCTGTATTAAATGGTCATACTGCTGCATGTTTTGTTAAGTTTAGGAATAAACCAACGAAGGAAAAGCTGATTGAGAAACTGAAGGAATATAAAGGTTTTCCTCAGGAAGCTGATTTACCAAATGCACCAAAGCCGTTCATTCAGTATTTAGAGGAAGAAAACAGACCACAGGTTAAGCTGGATGTCGATTATGAGAAGGGCTTTGGAGTAACTGTTGGAAGAGTTAGAGAAGATAAGATTTACGATTTTAAATTTATAGGTCTGGCACACAACACAGTTAGGGGAGCTGCGGGTGGCGCCATACTATGCGCAGAGGCATTGGCTCACAAGGGGTATATAACATTTAAGTAAATGAGCCAATAATCGGGATTAGAATGATGGAGTTAAAGGGGTAAAAGTGGCTACAAAAGAAAGAAAGA
>CADBSP010000185.1 GCA_902797405.1 uncultured Eubacteriales bacterium
CATCTCTCGTTCTTCTACGATAGCATAGCCTTCCCCTGCTTCTTCGCTGACATCTGCCTTCATTTCTTCAATAGGCCTGGAACCTTCCTCATCCTCATTGACTGTATCCCCGCTCACGGGTTCTGGGACAGCACTTACCCCGCCCTCACGACCATTACGAATAGTCTTTAGTCCCTCATCAAAAGCTCGGCGGATGCGCTCATCTGTCTTTATTTCCCCGGGTATATTCATGGAAAAGGAAATCACAGGCATGTGTTGCTCTGCAAGGATCTCCCTCTGAATCTCAGCCCGCCTATCACGAAAGGCCATCATTTCTTCTACTGTAACAGGTCGCCCTGCATTTTTATAATCCATAGGTAAGCTCCATGTTTCTCCTAAACACTCTTCTTGCTGTTATATTTCTCTGCAAAATCTTTCAAATTTCTTAAATAAGTAAGTAATCCGCTCATCGCAGTTTTAACATCCACATTCATCCAATTGCTTTTTCTTGCCCTCATTATACTCTCTCGGTAAGCCCTGTTGCTAAATGTGCTTTCAACTCTATTGCAAATATCGCCTATTGTCGCCTCTCTCATTTCTGGCTCATTGAGTATATATATGTTAACGCAGTTCCATAGTTTCTCTTTATCCACCACGCCTGTCAAATAATACAGATCAAAAACATCTTTATATCTTGTTGAAAATGGACCAAAGCGCAATAAGGACCGCAATTTCTCTGTGAAAATCTGTTCCTTGGAGTTTACGAGCAGGCTAGCGCCATCTTCATCCAAACAAATATCAAAGCAATACTCTTCTTGCTTCACATCTAAATTAACATGAACGCCAAGATCCATCTTGCTGTTTATTTGATTTCCTTTGCTATCGATTAGGCTAAGGTATACTCTCTTCCCTCGATATTCTTGTTGCGATAACTCCTCTATTTCTCCTACTATTTCAATTCTGATGCCATCAATTGAGTTGAGCTTCGAAATAAACAACCTTATAGATTCGTCCCCCAGTGAATACTTGATAAAATCCATATCTATATCAACTGTCGCTCTTCTAGCATCGCCAGTAATGCTTCGCATTACAATGCCACCTTTGATGGTGACATTCCTACTCAAAGAACTCTCAGATATAGCCTTTAGAATGATATCTTGACAAACCCTTGCTTCTGCATTTAGCCCCTCATAACCCTCACTTCGAGATTGTGATATTAAATCCGCCAAGTTTAGCATTACAACACCTCCAGTTGTAATCTCTCCATTATTAAATCTTTTTTCGGTGAAGCCATTGCATAATCTTCAACTTCTCTAATATCGAGGGTAGGCAGAATTCGTCTATAATTTAATACTATCTCTTTGTAGTAATCAAACGGAAGCTTGCTTTTATATCTTATAAGTTCCACCAACATTCGCTCTTTGTTATAAATTCTAATCATATACCCTTGGTAATCCTTTTCTATGCACCCGTTTGCCAGAATCTCTTTCGGATAGAAATACTGCTTCACTCTCTTATCTGTTATCTTGGCAGCATCTCTGTCTGTAGCAAAGTCATACTCATCCGGAATTACATCTGTAAGACCATGAATAAACCAAGCGTTTCTCATTGTAACGATAGCTTTTGGATACTTAAAAGAAAGAATGCCAAGTTCTGGAACATGCTCTTTTTCAGAATATATTCCCCTGTCCACACGGTATAACAATCCTTCTTCCATTACTTTATTCATATTATACTTTGATCCGAATTTCTCGATGCATTCCGCTTGCGTATACATTTCTCCTCCTTCTATATATCCGCAATTTTTTATTTTTTGCGGATGTTTAAGAAAATAATAGCATAGGTTGCCTTTTAGGTCAATAATAAAAATATTGTCCCTCATGGCGGTAATAATGTATGATGGTTTCATGATGGAGTGCAGAGATAAAAAGACAATTGAAGAACGAATCAAAGGCGCTCTCCTTGGAGAAGTGTATGTAACCCCCAAGCCGGGGCTTGTAGATCTCCACGACTGTGGAGCCCATAGGGATATGGATGTTAGCACATTTGAGCGCAGTGCCGATGCTATCACGCCATACCTTCTCAAGATGTTCCAGGCAGGAATTTCATTTGCTGAGAAAGCAGAAAACGATTTCTTTCCGGAGCTTTTCTCTCATGTCAGGGAGATCGGAAAAGAAGCTGAGAAAGCCATGTTCCATGCAACAAATAATGTGAACACCCATAAGGGCATCATCTTTAGCATGGGCCTTCTTCTAACTGCAATGGGTGTAGATGC
>CADBSP010000186.1 GCA_902797405.1 uncultured Eubacteriales bacterium
TGACCTTAATTTGACTACTCTATTTGCCATCTTGGCAATTTCCGCATTGTGAGTTACCATAACCACCGTGGTCCCTCGATTCTTTACAATGTCCTCAATAACTCTGAGGACCTCCTGACCGGTTTGGAAATCAAGAGCTGCGGTAGGCTCATCTGCAAGGATAACCTTGGGATTCTTTACCAAAGCTCTAGCAATTGAAACTCGTTGCTGCTGTCCACCGGAAAGCTGGGCAGGATAGTTTCCGGATTTCGCATCCATCCCAACCCTCGCCAGTGCATCCATTGATTCTATAGGATTCTTCGATATCTCCGCAATGAATTCAACGTTTTCCAATGCTGTAAGATTAGGCATAAGATTATATGACTGGAAAATGAATCCCACATACTCTCTTCGGAACAAAGTCATCTCTTCATCCGAAGGGTGTGAATAATCCTTTCCTTCAATAAGGAGCTGTCCATCGGTAAGATAATCCATTCCTCCAATTATGTTCATCATGGTGGATTTACCACATCCCGACTCGCCGAGGACAACTACAAATTCATTTTCATATATATCGAGATTTATTCCCTTTAGAACTCTGGAAACGCCTTCACCGGAAGGGAATTCTTTTATCACGTTTCTCAGGGAAATAAGCACTACTTTTTCCTCACCGGTGTCAACGATGAGGCCTTTCTCCTCTATTGTGAGTGCTGCCAAGGATGCCATTCTCTCACAAAGCTGAAGTTCCTCTTCATCATAAAGGGTACCGTCCAGCTTGTTGATAATTTGAACGCATCCTACAGTCTCAGTGTGGTCCGTGAGCGGAACACAAACCATGGTCCTGGTTGTAAAGGTATTGTCATCGAATACAGTCCCCTCGAACCTGGGATCATCCTGAGCATCCTCAACTATGATGGACTTTCCTGTCTCTACTACTATGCCCTCAATTCCCTCTCCGACTTCAATGCTTACGCCGGATATATCACTAGGCCCCACATGAAAAATCGGGAACAATCTTCCGGTTTTCTTGTCCAAAAACCATAGTATACCTGCTTCGCTTTCCAGAGACTTAAGTATAATGTCCAGACTCCCTGAGAGAGCTTCATCCAAACTCTCAACTTCAAGTAGTTGCTCCATTATCTGCCATGTTGCCTTTGCAAAGCGCCTGTTGTTATCCGTAGCCATGGGTTTCCATCTGCCTCCTTTTCCTTACGATTATATTATCACAATTAGGCCTGTGCAAAAAGAGCCTAAAAGATGATATACTATGTACAGCACCGGGATGGTGGATGCACCTGCAATAACACACTAGCACTAATTGAGATGCTTACTATATCAGGAATATCAAATGAACACAGACACTACTCACTATAGTAAAAAAATAATGATTGAAGGAATGAAATACGGCATACCGATTGGTTTAGGATACCTTGCTGTTGGTTTTTCCTTAGGCGTATTCGGAAGAGATGTCGGAATAAGTCCCCTTCAGGCATTAATATCGAGCCTCCTAACCAATGCCTCTGCCGGACAATATGCAAACTATGCTTTGATAGGTGCAGGGGCCACCATTGTGGAAATTATAGCTGTCGCTTTCATAGCTAATATCAGGTACATACTTATGAGCACTGCTCTCGCTCAGCGACTAAGTCCAGACACCCCCTATTTCCACCGTTTTATCCTAGGAAACTATATTACCGATGAAATCTTTGCTGTATCGATTCTAAAACCCGGATACGTAAACCCGTATTTTACCTATGGTGCAGTCCTTATGGCTTCGCCTATGTGGGCGATTGGAACTACGCTTGGCGTGATGGCAGGAGATGTTCTTCCTGCTAATATTTCAGGAGCTTTAAGCGTCGCACTCTACGGAATGTTTCTCGCCATAATTATTCCCGCAGCAAAAAACAATCGCGTGGTTGCATGTGCGATTGTTTTAAGCTTTCTGTGTAGTTATTTGTTAACCAAACTCCCCATTTCAGCTTCACTCTCGGAAGGCACCAGGGTAATAATCCTCACTATTGGGATTTCCACTATCGTGGCACTCCTCTTCCCTGTTAAAGATGAATCTCCAGAGGGAAAGGAGGTTACAGATGGTAAGTAATCCTTGGATCTATATTTTGGTTGCTGCAGCAGTAACCTATTTGATAAGGGTACTCCCTTTAACGTTGATAAAGAAGCCCATAGAGAACAAGTTTATTAAGTCTTTTCTCTTCTATGTTCCCTATGTCACCCTCGCTGTTATGACATTCCCTGCTATACTGGGTGCAACAGGCGAGCCCATCTATGGACTTCTGGCTCTAATTGCTGGAATTATCGCAGCATGGTTAGGGGCTAACCTATTCATTGTGGCTGTTTTATGCTGCGCTGTTGTATTTATAGCCGAGATGATTATTTAGGATGCCCCTTATTCTCTATTCTCAACTCATCGAACATCTAACAAATCTATGCGGTGTTAAATTTCGCTCTATGCGAGGTTAAGTTTATTCTTAAGGATGTAATTTGTCCCAAAGAAGAATCCTACGCACAGTATCAGTTGTTCAACAATCGATGTAATGAGGAAGCTTCTTAAATTACCGGGTCCAATCAAAAGTGCTATTGCCCCACCACCGTTTATTCCTATTACAGATAATATGATAGATAACACTATTTGGATGCCGACATAGGCAAGTACTGCATAGAGGAATTTGTTTTTATTGGCCAGGTTTCCTATCGCCATTGCAAAGTAGAATGCGAGGACCGTGGCAATAGATCCGATCACGATTGCAATGATAAAGAGTGCTGTGTTAAGCCCCATTATCTCTTGGATGGAACGCCATATTTGCTCCCAGGCGTTTTCTTTTATAATAAGACCCAGGATTCCGGACGTAATGCTAAAGAATAATCCCGATAGAATGCCTGCTGCAATTGCTATCGCTCCCCAGATAATGGCGACTATGCCTTTACTCAAAATCAGGTTATGAGTCTTTACAGGAAGAGTGTGCATTAGATAACCTTCTCCACCCAGAAGATTTCTATTAAACCTGGTAATAATCATGATGATGGTCATGATGAATATCGCCTGAATCATCAGCACATAGATGCCGCCCAGTGCTCCCAAAGTTATTTGAAGTGCTCTCTGAGCTGTTTCCGAGCTAGCATAAAACGGCATTATGCTTAAATCAAAGCTATCATCATCTACCCTGAGTATGAATCCCAAAAGCGCACCAACAACTATGAGAGCGCCATACAGAAACCACATAACTCTACTCGTGGATTTGAATTCATATTTAATTAGTTTACCTAGCATCTGAACACCTCCCTGAAGTATTCGTCCACGGACTTTCCTTCGTTCTCTCTAATGTCATCAACCGTTCTGTGGGAAACGATGTTTCCGTTATTAATGAAGACCGCCTCATCCAGGGTTCTCTCTATATCGGCGATAAGATGAGTGGAGATAACCACTAAAGCATTCTCGTTGTAATTGTTAATAATTGTATCCAGGATATAGTCCCTAGCAGCAGGGTCAACTCCTCCGATTGGCTCATCCAGAAAATAAA
>CADBSP010000187.1 GCA_902797405.1 uncultured Eubacteriales bacterium
AGATTCTTCGTGTTTAAAAAACCAGATAAAAATGTGATAAAATAATAGTAAATGGAGGGAAGTCATATGAGAAGGATTTTAGTTTTTGTTTTAGTCTTTTTGATGATTGTGCCTTCTTTTGCTTATGCTGACTCAGTTCAAACCGGAAGCTTCAAATACACACCTGCATTTGAAGAAGAGGCGGAAGAAGTCTACTACTATAGTGACGACTATTTTAATGAGAGCGGTAAAACATATAACGAACATTTAATGGCGATGTCGTACGACCTGGCTCTTTCAACTTTTGAGGAAGGGGGGCATTCATATACCGATGCTTTGCTCAGGGAACTTGGTTTTAAAGGGCTGGAGGCTATGGACCTGGACGGAAAACCGACGGCGGATACGGTTGGAACAGTAATAGCGCATAAAAAAATCGGAAATAAAAACCTGGTCGCTGTAGCCATCCGCGGACAAAATTATGAATCGGAATGGGCTAATAATTTTATTGCCGGAAAGACCGGAAACGCCAAGGGGTTTAATGATTCTGCCATCAAAGTAATAGAAAGGCTGAAGGATTATATAAAGGAAAAGGATTTGGACGATGTTCAGATTTGGATGGTCGGTTTCTCCAGGGGAGGGGCCGTTGCTGACCTGGCAGGCGCACATATCAACAAGAATTTAGACAAGTTTAATGTGACTGAAGATGATTTGTTTGTTTATACCTTTGAAGCACCCGCATCATACACAGACGATGCGACCTACGACAATATATATAATATAAAAAGCATTAATGACTTAATCCCTAATGTTTATCCGAAGGAATGGGGCTTCCGCACCTGTGGAAAGGAAATCATAATTGGTGAGCCTGAGTCCATTCAAACTTATATAGGCCTGGAAGAGGAAACAGAGTATGGGGAAGTGGAGCTAAATGAATTCTACGATCAGCTCTTCTCATGGCTGACATCCAGACTGGATAGAAGTACATATGCAGAGCATCTGGAGGAGCCTATTAGCAAAGTTCTCACAATTTATTTTGATAAGTCACCTGAGGAACGTGAAAAACTGAAGAATTTCCTATTGGAAGACGTAAAAGGCGCCGTTCTGGATAATGAAGAAAACTTCAATAGGATTAAACCGACTGTTTGGTCTGTGTTGGGCCATGAATCGGATTATCTCTACCAGAAGATAGTAAGCGACCTTATTGATATAGTTGATAGCGTAAGAAATACCCCAAATGGGTCTGCTCTAACTGACGAAGAATATGGAGCAATAAAGAACATGCTCTATCCGGTGCTTAGAGTGCTTGGCCCTATTGTGGTTGACGATACTAACTATTTTGATGGCGTTGATTACGATGAATTCTACACCAGTTTTGCCGTAGATTATTATTTGTCCGACCAGGCTATGGGGAAAAAATACGGTGAAGAGTTCGGAAAGGACTATGGTTATGATGATGGGTTTTATGGAAATCCTAAGGAGGAAAACTCCTTCGAAATATTTGATGATTATGGTCCTGCCTATGATGCTGCGTATAAGGAAGCGTATTCGATTGCTTATTTGGAATATTATGAACTTGGGAAGCTTCATAGTGAGGATTTAGCTTTAAGAGGTAAATATGACGGAAGAAAGTATTCCTACGAAACTGGTTACTACGATGGGTCCCATGGTGAACCTAGCGATTCTAAAGACGAATGCTTCTATCGAGAAGACTGGATGACGGAAGAATACATAACTGCGTACGATGCAACATATGAGGAAGAGTACCTAAGGGGATATGAAGAGGGTCTTAAGAATCCGGGAACTGAAGAGGAAGAGTCGCAGGACCTGATGAGTCTATATCATTTCAGAACCCTGATAAAGAATATAAAAGACATCATCAAACATCACTATCCACAGAATATATTGCCTCTTATTCAAAAGATGGATTCATATTATACCCAGGGCGTGCCTCGGGAGGACAAGAATGAGGACGGTGATGATGCTACTAAGCAGGAGGATGAAGCAAAGGATCAGGGGGGCAAAAGTTCAGATGAGAACGCAGTCGGCCAGAACGGTACCAATCGTCAAAATGCCTCAGGCCAAAACAGCACCAATCGTCAGAATGCCTCCGACCAGGAGTCAGGAACATCCAAAAACAGTGCGACTCCAAAAACGGGGGACGAAAGCAATGCAGTCCTATGGATATGTATTTTGATTACTTCATCAATCGGTGTTAAACGCATACTGTATTCTAAACAAAATTGAGGTGTATATTTAGAAAATAGCGTAGATTCTTTGATAAGGTTTCTGTATTTTTTCAAAATTATTACTTAATTTTTTTACAAAAACTGTGTTGACTTTCGATAAAAACGTGGTACATTATATTTAGTGATTAGCACTCCATTAAGGCGAGTGCTAATAATATGCAAGAATGCTGGTTGAAAACTATGAAAAACCAAGCATTATGAGGGAAATATTATGGAATTAACCGAAAGAAAACTAAAAATCCTTCAGGCCATAATCAGTGACTATGTTAAGACCGCGGAACCGGTTGGATCCAGGACTTTGTCGAAGAAGCTCGACATGAACGTGAGTCCTGCGACTATTCGAAACGAGATGAGCGATTTGGAGGAAATGGG
>CADBSP010000188.1 GCA_902797405.1 uncultured Eubacteriales bacterium
AGTGGAGAAATACCTGCCAATGCACTCTCGTCCAGTAGCACGATTCTTTCCAAAGCTAAACGAGACAAGATTGAGACAATTATTATAGACGGCTCAATTACAGTTATTAACAGAGGCGCATTTTCGGGCTGCACCAAGCTGAAAAACCTCACCCTAAAAGATGGCTTGAAAAATATCTATGCCGGAGCATTTATAAACAGCACGAGTCTAAAAACCGTTACGATTCCCAAAAGCGTAAGCTTCATACAAAATGGCGCTTTTTCTTCGAAAACAACTATAAAATGCCTTAATGCCAATCTCAAGAAGTACAGCACCAGCGGTAATGGATATAGGATAAACGACACCATCATGTTTAATGGTCTTTTGAAATATGATTCAGCAGATTCTCTTTATAATGCCATCAATAAGAGAAGGGCAAGCAGTAAATTGGTGAAGCTGACTATGGACAAAAAACTTCAAGATGATGCCATGTCAAGAGCTGCGGAATTGGTTGTTCTCTTTTCACATACCAGACCAAACGGAGAGAAATACATTTCAATAAACGAATACGTCCTGGCCGAGGTAATAGACGAATCGACGAAAACAAATATGGAAACTGTTCTTAACGATACTCTAAAAAATTCTAAGAACAAGAGCATTGTTATGAACAAAGACTATAGGTATATTGGTATCGGCTGCGTGCAGTATAAAGGCAGGAACTACATAGTCCAGCTTTATAGCAAAAAAAGATTAAGCTCGACGACTTATAAACCAATGACCGAAAAAAGTGCATCTTTCGCAATCTTCTACCCTCAGGGAACAGGCACGATAAAGCTTCCCTATGAAGCTATAACCAATATTTCCGGAGGCACAAGACATAAGCTTGCTGCGGGTAGAAGTTATACCTATCCATTTAAGATAAATACAGGCAATATTAAACTTTTAGTTGGTGAAACTAAAACAGCACAATTGACATCAGGTGCTGTTCAATTTGCAAATTCAAATGATAAAATAAAAAGTGCAAAATGGTCCAGCGAAAACGGTAAAGTCGCCACCGTTTCCGACAAAGGAGTAATAACTGCCATAAATAATGGTACCACCAGAATTTGGGCCGGAACAGCTCTTACAAAGAGAGCATCCATAGAAGTATCTGTGCGAAATAAGATAAGGTTATTTGGGCAAAATAGATACGCCACATCAATCGAAATAGCCAACAGATTAAAGCGCGAATTGGGATTAACCAAATTTTCCTCCGTAATGATTGCAACGGGAGCAAACTATCCGGATGCTCTTTCGGGTGCATATCTTGGAAAGGTCAAGAAGGCTCCGCTAATCCTTTTGCACAAGGATAACCCACAGTCAATTACTAACGCCATCAATTATATAAAGTCCAACGTAAAAGCCGGCGGTACGGTATATATATTGGGCGGAACAGGTGTTGTGCCGACTTCCATTGAGAGTAAACTGAGGACCACACATAAGGTGAAGAGATTGGGAGGTGGCACAAGATACGATACGAATATTTTGATTCTTAAAGAGGCCGGTGTCAAGAATACAGATTTGTTGGTTACAACTTCACTTGACTTCAGGGATCCACTTATTGCATCGTCTACCGGATATCCACTGCTCGTAGCGGATAATGGTAAATTAAATCCTGCACAAAAGAACTTCCTTCAGGGAAGGGGTATAAAGAGCTTTACCATAATAGGAAATACAAGGAATGTCCCCGCGTCGATCCAAAACGATTTAAAACGGTATTCCAAGAATGTTTCCAGGATTACGGGTGCTAACTCCTTTGAAATATCAAAGAAAGTTGCAGAGAAATATGTTCCGGCTCCAAAAGGAATTGTTCTGGCTATAGAAAACAATTATCCCGATGCGTTGGCGGGAGGACCACTGTGTATATATACCAAGAGTCCATTGTTCCTTGTGAACAATTCTAACTACGCATATGCCAAGAATTACGCAAAGGCCAAGAAGGTTACAAAAGGATACGTATTGGGTGGAACCATGCTGATTTCCGATGCAACCGTGAGAAATGTTCTTATGTGGTAGGTGAAAAAAGTAGAGCAAATCGTAAACGAAAAGAATAGAAAAGTATGAAAGCTGCATTAGTATATGGAATAGATGATATAAGGTTCGAGGATACTCCCGAACCCATAATCGAAAGTCCAAATCAAGTTAAGATAAAAGTAAAAGTAAG
>CADBSP010000189.1 GCA_902797405.1 uncultured Eubacteriales bacterium
CCATTCTCCGTTCTTGAAAACGATGGCTGCTTCGGATATGACACTGAACTACTAACGATCTATGCAAAAGAGCATGGGCTCGGACTAAAAATAACTACATTGGATTCAAGTGCAATTATTCCTGCAGTCAGCAGTTCCAAATATGACGTGGCTGCCAGTGGTATCGCCATAACGGAAGAGAGAAAGGAAACTGTTATTTTTTCGGAACCGGATTATAGCAGTAAAGTAGTGCTTGTTGTTAGAAAAGAGGATTTATCAAAGGACGTTTCCTTTTTCGATTCAATTAGCGAAAGCTTCCAAAAGACATTCATAAGGGAAAATCGATATCGTCTGCTCCTAAGAGGAATTCGGACGACTCTTTTGATTGTACTTCTATCTACTATAATTGGTACATCTCTGGGCTTCCTCATATTTATGGGGTGCAGAAAAGGAAACATAATTGCAAACAAGCTTGCAGGTTCTTTTAGATTGATTATGTACGGCATGCCGATAGTTGTACTCCTTATGATTCTATATTATGTAGTCTTTGGGGGTGTGGATATAAGTGGTGCGGCAGTAGCCATTATAGGCTTCTCCCTAGCGTTTGGAGCCGAAGTCAACGGTATGATCCTTAGCGCGGTAGAAACTGTTGATAAGGGGCAAATGGAAGCGGCATATGCTCTCGGTTACACAGAAAGACACGCATTCTTCCGCCATATAGTCCCTCAGGCCTTGCCTAATTTTATGTCCTCATACAGAGGAAGCCTAATAAACCTTGTCAAATCAACCTCTGTAGTTGGCTATGTTGCGGTTGAAGACCTGACAAATATGGGAGACATCATTAGAAGCAGAACCTATGAAGCGTTCTTCCCTCTAATCGCAGTAGCTATAATATACTTTATTCTTGCTGCAGTCTTGATAATCATTGTCGATTGCTTAACACAAAGATTCGACCCGACTAGAAGAGATGAGAACAGCGTTCTGAAAGGAATAAAGATACATGATTGAACTAGTGCATCTTGAAAAAAAATATAATAGATCGACTCCGCTCAAGGATGTTAATGCGGTGATTAATGAAGGGGATGTCATTTCAGTCATCGGTCCATCAGGAACCGGCAAATCAACACTGATCAGGTGTATCAATCTGCTGGAAAAACCAACAGGTGGAAAGATTCTTTTAGATGGAGTGGACATCACAGCGCCGGACTATCCTTCACAAAAAGCCAGAATAAGGATGGGAATGGTATTTCAGGCGTTTAATCTATTCGGGCATCTAACTGTAATTGAGAACCTTATGGCTGCTCCTATTGATTTGCTCAAAAAATCCAAACAGGAGGCCTATGATACGGGGATAGAGCTTCTTAAGCGTGTTGGGCTTTCCGGAAGAGAATTGAAATACCCCCATCAGCTTTCCGGTGGTCAAAAACAACGTGTTGCAATAGCAAGGACCTTGGCTATGGATCCGGACATGATTTTTTTTGATGAGCCCACCAGCTCTCTTGATTCTTCTATGGTTGGGGAGGTGCAGGCTGTTATCCGTAGCCTGGCGAGTTCAGGTAAAACTATGATGGTTGTTACTCATGAGATGAGTTTTGCTCGGGCAGTTTGTAATCGAGTCTTCTATATGGACCAGGGTGAAATATATGAGGACGGACCGCCGGAGCAAGTTTTTGATAATCCTAAAAGAGAAAGAACTCGCAGATTTGTAAGACAGCTTAAGATTCTGGAGTTTAATATAGATAATCTCGAATTTGATTTTATAACAGCTGGCGATGAGATTAATCGCTATTGTTTTCAGCACGATGTGGCTCCCCGCATTAAATACAGAATCCATCTGGCATTTGAAGAATTATTGCAGCAAATGCTTTCGGGTGTGCTTGAAGAGGAAACTATTAATGTGATGATAGAGTATTCTCCTAAGGAAGAGTCTGTTGACATGAAGTTCAAATACGGGGGCGTTCAATTTGACCCGATAAATGATGAAGATTCTTTATCAAGCAAAGTATTAAAGGGATTGGTCGATGACATTAATTACGAGTTTGATTCCGATAATAATTATTCGAATGTAATAAATGTCCTTATTAGGGGATGATAAGAGATAAGAGATAAAAGATAAGAGACAAGAAATCTGCGCTATGATAGATAGAGACGAATTCAATTTCATATTAAGTGATTTAATTGATGAACTGCCTCAAGCCTTTTTTAGGGAGCTTTCAGGTGGTATAATAGTTTCTGATGATGCTCCCGAGTCGGAGTATTCCAAGAACAATGACCTTTTTGTTTTTGGACAGTATAGAGTGAACAGCTTGGGGCGGCAGGTGGTGATTTACAGAGGTTCATTTGAGAGGTTCTATAGTCATTATAATGAGGAGCAGATAAAGAATAAGCTCCGCAGCGTTCTCCGGCATGAGTTCAGACATCACATGGAATTCCTTTCCGGAATTCACAATTCCAGCAGCTTGGAGGCGGAGGACAGAAGAGAAATCCAGGAATACTTGAGACGTTATGCTGACCTGGATGAAGCTTTCGAGAAATAGGCGGAGTTAGAGGGGGATAGAAATAGTTAGATAAGTGATATAGGCGGAAATGGTATAGTTTTTAAAAGATTGTTTTTAATATAAAAAGTTTAATAGATGGAGGAAAAGATGGCAAACAAAACAAATTCTAAAAAGAGCGGAGTTAGCCCAGCATACTTAAAGAAGATGGACGCTTATTTCAGAGCGGCGAATTATCTTTCCGCTGCGCAGCTTTATCTTTTGGACAATCCGCTTCTGAGAAAACCGCTTAAGCCGGAGCACGTAAAGAAGAAAATCGTTGGTCACTGGGGTACGGTTCCCGGCCAGAATTTCATCTACGTACACCTTAACAGAATCATTAAGGAGAGAGACCAGGACATGGTCTTCATTTCCGGACCGGGGCATGGTGGTAATTTCTTTGTTGCCAATACTTATTTAGAAGGATCGTACAGCGAGGTTTATCCAAACGTAAGCCGTGACATCGATGGTATGAAGAAGCTCTGTAAGCAGTTCTCGTTCCCTGGTGGAATCTCAAGCCACGTTGCGCCTGAGAACCCGGGATCCATCCATGAGGGTGGTGAACTCGGATATTCTCTGGCTCATTCATTCGGTGCTGTATTTGATAATCCGAATTTGGTTGTTGCCTGCGTCGTTGGTGACGGTGAAGCCGAAACGGGACCTCTCGCTACCTCCTGGCACGGAAACAAATTCCTAGATCCCGCAAACGACGGTGCGGTTCTTCCGATACTGCACCTTAATGGATATAAGATCAGCAATCCAACAATACTTTCAAGAATTCCAAACGAAGAGCTGGAGCACTTTATGCTGGGCTGTGGCTGGAAGCCATACTTTGTTGAAGGTTCTGACCCGATGAAGATGCATAAGAGAATGGCGGAAGTCATGGATCAGGTCTTTGATGAAATTCAGGAGATTCAGGCAAATGCACGCGCAGCATCCGGTGCAAAGAAAGAGAAGGCTGAATCAAAGGTATCGGGAGCTGAAACCGATGCTGCTTGGTCCAAGAAGTCCGTCGTGAAGGATAGACCGCTTTGGCCGATGATTGTTCTTCGTACTCCGAAGGGATGGACTGGTCCAAAGGTTGTTGATGGAAACAAGATTGAAGGAACATTCAGAGCTCACCAGGTTCCAATCAGCATGAGTAAACCCGAGCACATCAAACAGGTTGAGAAATGGCTAAAGAGCTATAAGCCGGAAGAACTTTTTGATAAAAACGGAAGACTGATTCCTGAACTGGAAGAGCTTGCGCCAACCGGAGATAAGCGTATGGGAGCAACGCCATATGCCAACGGCGGTAAGCTTCTAAAAGATCTTCGCATGCCGGACTTCAGAGACTATGCAGTAGACGTTCCTGAACCGGGCGAGGTTGAGGCTCAGGATATGTTGGAACTAGGTGACTTTGTTCGCGACATAATGAAGATGAATGACGAAGCAAAGAATTTCAGAATCTTTGGTCCTGACGAGACTATGTCCAATAGATTGGGCAATGTATTCCAGGTAACATCCAGGGACTGGAATGCTGAGGCATACGAGGAGGATGATAATCTGGCTTCAAATGGTAGAGTTGTAGACTCGATGCTGTCCGAGCACATGTGTGAGGGTATGTTGGAAGGATATCTGTTGACAGGACGTCATGGATTCTTCGCAAGCTACGAAGCCTTTATCAGAATCGTTGATTCTATGGCTGCTCAGCATGCAAAGTGGCTCAAGGTTTGTAGAGACCTACCGTGGAGAGAGGAGATTGGATCACTCAATTTGATTCTTTCATCCAACGTATGGCAGCAGGATCACAATGGATTCACCCATCAGGATCCTGGATTCCTGGATCACATCGCAAATAAGAAGGCAGACGTTGTAAGACTCTATCTGCCGCCTGATGCAAACTGCCTGCTTTCTACTTTTGATCACTGTATCAGAAGCAAGGATTATGTAAATGTAATGGTTACGTCCAAGCATCCGCGTCCGCAGTGGCTCAATATGGAGCAGGCTGTAAAGCACTGCACGCAGGGTATTGGAATCTGGCAGTGGGCCAGCAACGATAAAGGTGTGGAGCCTGACGTTGTAATGGCTTGCTGCGGCGATACACCGACTTTGGAAACTTTGGCAGCAGTTTCAATTCTGAGAAACGAGCTTCCAGAACTAAAGATTCGCGTTGTGAATGTGGTTGACCTTATGAAACTTCAGCCTCATACCCAGCATCCACATGGACTCACCGATGCAGACTACGATGCAATCTTTACTAAGGACAAGCCAATTATTTTCGCCTTCCACGGCTACCATACATTGATTCACGAACTCACATATAGACGTACAAACAAGAACATTCACGTCTATGGATACAAAGAAGAAGGTACGATTACTACGCCGTTCGATATGCGCGTCCAGAATGAAATCGATAGATTCAGTCTGGTTAAGAACGTTATCAAATATCTGCCGCAGCTTGGAAATCGTGGCTCGCATTTGATTCAGGTGATGAACGACAAATTGGTTGAACATAAGCAGTATATCCATGAATACGGAGTTGACTTACCGGAGGTTGCAGGCTGGAGATGGCATGCTGAAGCAAAGAAGTTTGCTAAGACCAAGTAAACCAATAAGTAA
>CADBSP010000190.1 GCA_902797405.1 uncultured Eubacteriales bacterium
AGAACACGGGCTTAGTCCAAATAAGATGGGGGTGGCAACCAGTCAAAATTTCCCGGATGCACTAGCTGGAGCAGCCTTCTGTGGTCACAACAATGCCGTGCTTATCCTGGCGGATGACAAAGCTATGGCGAATGCCGGCTTCCCTATTGCTTATAAAGATAAAATCAGCGTCGCCTACGTTTTCGGTGGAGAATCCGCAGTGGGTATAAAAACATGGAACGCCTTAGTAGCGAGCGTCAAATAGTGCTTTAGGACACTTGTTGAATTATCTATAATGTGATATAATTTCTTTGTGAGGGGGAGAAATAACGTGAATCAGTTCTACATTATATTTTTCTAGACATTTTTTAATAAGGTTTTAATAACTTCCAAGATGGCAAAGGTAGAGCATGCTTTTGAGAAAAAGTAGCTTTTTTAGTTGTGTATTTTGCCTATGTACTTATATGAAAAACTGCCATTAGAAAGAAGAGTTAGTATTAACCAATAATAACCAATAAGAGTAGTTAAAACTCTCGCATATTTTGCACCCCTATGGTAAAATATAGGGGTGCAATTTATTATGTATTAATTTGAATGGAGATATAAAATGAGTGAAGTAATGGCAAATAATTTCATACATAATTTCATCGATGAAGATTTAGAAAATGGCACGTATAAAGAGGTCTATACCAGGTTCCCGCCGGAACCGAACGGATACCTGCACGTAGGTCATGCCAAGTCCATTTGCCTTAATTTTGGAACAGCAATTAAATACGGAGGGAAGTGCAATCTTAGATATGATGACACAAATCCTGTTAAGGAAGACACCGAATATGTTGATGCAATAGAAGATGACATCAAGTGGCTGGGATTTGAGTGGACGGAGCAGTTATGGGCTTCCGACTATTTTGAGACCATGTACGATGCAGCTGTTGAACTAATCAAAAAGGATCTGGCCTTTGTTGATGATTTATCCGCTGATGAAATCAGAGAGTACCGTGGAACCCTAAAGGAACCCGGAAAAGAGAGCCCATATAGAAATCGAAGCGTCGAAGAGAATATGACTTTGTTCCGGGAGATGAGAGAGGGTAAATACGCTGATGGCGAAAAGGTGCTCAGAGCAAAGATAGATATGGCTTCTCCCAATATCAATATGAGAGATCCGGTTATCTATAGAATCGTCCATGCATCGCATCACAATACAGGTGACAAGTGGTGCATCTATCCGATGTATGACTTTGCTCACCCTATAGAAGACGCTATAGAAGGTATCAGCCATTCGCTTTGCACTATGGAGTTTGAGGACCATAGACCACTATATGACTGGGTTTTGGAGAAGGTGGGTTTCTGGCCTAATCCACCCAGACAGATTGAATTCGCCCGCCTAAATCTCACCAATACAGTTATGAGTAAGCGATATCTGAAGGCTTTGGTGGACGATGGGAATGTTGTTGGTTGGGATGATCCTCGCATGCCAACGATTGCAGGTTTGCGTCGTCGCGGTTATACCCCGGAAGCAATCAGAGATTTTTGTGACCGCGTTGGTATTGCAAAGGCCAACAGTATGGTAGACATTGGTCTCCTGGAATACTGCGTGCGTGATGACCTGCAGAATAAGGTTGAGTCCAGAAACGTTGTTGAGGATCCAATCAAGGTAATAATAACCAATTACCCGGAAGGACAGACGGAAATGGTTACTGTAGAGAACAATAAGAATGTTCCTGAGATGGGTGAGCGCCAGATTCCGTTTAGCCGTGAACTGTATGTTGATGGGGCAGATTTTATGGAAGTTCCGGCAAAAAAATACTTTAGACTCTTCCCCGGAAATGAAGTTCGTTTCAAAGGTGCATACTTTATTACTTGTAACGAGGTCGTTAAGAATGAAGATGGAAGCATAAAAGAACTACTCTGCACGTATGACCCTGAGACCAAGAGTGGGGAAGGCTTTGATGGAAGAAAGGTGAAGGGAACGATTCATTTTGTTGATGCTGCGACAGCAGTTCCTGTTACGATTAGAAACTACGGGTATCTGATGGTGGAGGATGAGAATGGGGAGAATGTTCTTAA
>CADBSP010000191.1 GCA_902797405.1 uncultured Eubacteriales bacterium
CTGGTTGCATTCCAAAGATATATCAGCAAGTTCTTCCAACCTATTCAGGAATTGGCTGAGGAATTCAATGTTATTCAGTCTGCCAACGCATGTGCGGAGAGAATCTTCTGGCTCCTGGATACGGAACCTGAGATTGTGGATGCAGAGGATGCGGTTCACATGGAACACCTTAAGGGTGAAATTGAATTTAAGAATGTATGGTTTGCGTATAAGATGAAGTCCGGGGTGTCTGTGGGGCCGATTCAGGAAGACGCAAATGTTCAGGATGCAAACAGCGAATCTAGCGATTCGAATAATGCGATTAACGAAACTGCGAAGTATAGTGACGACGAATACGAATGGGTGCTCCGTGACGTTTCGTTTAAGGTCGCGCCTGGAGAAAGCGTTGCCTTTGTTGGCGCAACGGGTGCAGGGAAGACGACCATTCAAAGCTTGATATGCAGGTATTACGACATCCAGAAGGGTCAGATTTTGATTGACGGAGTCGACGTTAGAAAGATTAAATTAGATGACCTACGAGGACATATCGGCGAGATGCTCCAGGATGTATTCTTGTTCTCAGGGACAGTGGAGGATAATATTAGGCTTAACGAAAGGCCAAACATCACGGATGCCGAGATTCGGGCTGCTGCTGAAACCGTAAACGCCAGTCAGTTCATAGAGGCTCTTCCAAATGGATATAAGCACGAAGTAATCGAGCGTGGGGCATCCTTCTCCGCGGGTCAGAGACAGCTCCTTTCCTTTGCTAGAACATTGGCCTTTAAGCCTGACATTTTGATTCTGGATGAAGCGACAGCAAATATAGATACGGAAACAGAAATTTTAATCCAAGACGCACTCAGTAAGCTTATGAAAGGACGCACGACATTAATCGTAGCACACCGATTATCTACCATCAGAAACGTGGACAATATCATCGTCATGCATAAGGGAGAAATCGTGGAGCAGGGAGACCACCAGAGTCTACTCTCCAACCACGGCATCTATTACAAACTCTACAAACTCCAATACGAAGACGCTTAGAATTGCTAATCATCCTCAACCATTGTTTTTCCTTAACCTGGTGCTACTCGCATAGCTGCACCAGGTTTTTGAATTATGAAACTTTACGAAACTTTACGAAACTTTACGAAACTTGAGAGGAGTTTCATTCGCAATTCCTGGACTACGCAACAATTTAAATAACGTCACAAAAACATGTGTCATTTTTATCCCCAAAAAGCCGTTGACATGGCTCCTTCCCTTAGGTAAAATCAAAGGGTGAGGATACGGGGTGCATGATGCCATTTTGCTTTAATTGCAATTGGACGATGTGTTTCGTAGCTAAGATTAATAACGGCTGAAGGGCCCGAGAGAGATCGCAAAACCTTGAGTCTGTTTTCTGGTGATAGTCAGTGACGACAGGATGGAGAAACAGATTAAAAGAGAAGGCTTAAACGGTAGATGCGGCGCCGAAGGTGCAAGGAGTGCAACAACTCTCAGGCAAAAGGATCGGACCTGGACGGAACTCTGAATGTATATCTCTTTAGATGGTCAAACGGAGGCACATCAATTAATTGATGTGCCTTTTTAAGTTTTGTGTAGCGATACACTATGAACAAGTATAATCCAAAGAGTTAATGAGAGCTTTATTTTTTAAATGCTGTGCGTAGAAGTGCAGCGCAGCATCTGGAATAGTTAATTAGGACTTTAGTTTATATAATAAGAAAGGACGAATACTTATGGACAAAAGAACCCCTTTATATGAAAACCATGTAGAACTGGGCGGAAAGATGGTAATTTTCGGCGGATTTGAGATGCCGGTTCAATACCCTGCAGGAGTAATCAAGGAGCACATGGCTGTACGTGAAGCAGTTGGAATCTTTGATGTATCCCACATGGGAGAACTTATAATGGAAGGGCCGGATGCACTTAACGAACTCAACAGAGTTTTAACCAACGACTTCACCAACATGCAGGTTGGACGCATCAGATACAGCGTAATCTGTAATGAAAACGGCGGTTGCGTAGACGACCTAATCGTATATAAACTCAATGAGAATGTCTATATGCTTGTTGTAAATGCAGCAAATACGGATAAGGACAGAGAGTGGATAAAGTCTCAGATAAAGGGAGATGTAAAGTTTAGCGACATCTCTGAAACCGTTGGCCAGATTGCTGTTCAGGGACCAAAATCAAAGGAACTCATGACAAAGCTGGTTGGAGATGAAGCTCTTCTTCCGGAAAAATATTACTGGTTCACACCGCATGTAAAGATAAACGGAGTTGACTGCCTGATTTCCCAGACGGGCTACACAGGGTCATTTGGATATGAAGTTTACACACCTGCAGAGGGAGTAAAGACAGTTTGGGAAGCTTTGATTGCTGCAGGAGACGAATTCGGACTTCTTCCATGTGGACTGGGTGCCAGAGATACACTGAGACTGGAAGCAGGAATGCCGCTTTACGGACATGAAATGAACGATGAGATTACTCCGCTGGAAGCAGATCTGGGATTCGGCGTCAAAATGGCGAAGGAAGATTTCATTGGAAAAGCTGCAATGGAAGCAAAAGGTGAGCCAAAGGTAGCCAGAGTGGGCATCAAAGTAACCGGAAGAGGTATTGCCCGTGAGCACTGCGATATCTATCTCCCAGGCGTCGAAGCAGCAATCGGACAAACGACTTCAGGAACACATTGCCCATATATGGGATACGCAGTAGCTATGGGTTATGTACCAAAGGAGAATTCCGAAGTAGGAACCAAGTTAGAAATAGATGTAAGAGGAAGACGCGTAGAAGCAGAGATCGTACCTCTTCCATTCTATAAAAGATAGACAAACTATAGTTTAAAATTACATAAAACTAGAGACAAAGCAAAAGCAAAAGCTAAAGCAAAAGCTAAAATTAAAGCAAAAGCTAAAATTAAAGCAAAAGCTAAGGCAGTTATTATTAAGTTGACGTGTATATAACAGTTAGCGTTTGAATTGAAATATAACGGAGGAAAGAAATGAAACTAATCGACACATTAAGGTATTCAAAATCCCACGAATGGGTAGAAGCATTGGATGACGGAAACGTAAGAATCGGTCTTACAGACTTCGCACAAAGCGAATTAGGTGACCTGGTATTCGTTAATCTGCCGGAGGTTGGCGACGAAGTAGTTTGCGGCGAAAGCTTTGCTGACGTAGAGAGCGTCAAAGCCGTATCCGATGTATTCAGCCCGGTAACAGGTGTTGTAAAGGAAGTAAACGAAGAACTTCTGGATTCACCGGAGATGATCAACGAGGATCCATATGGTGCATGGTTCATCGTAGTAGAAGAAATCACAGAGCATGAAGACCTTCTGGATGCAGAGGCATACGAAGCTCATTGCGAAGAAGAAAAGCATTAGTCGATTAATTGGAGAGGGGAATTCTCTCCAATTTTAATATTTTGATTTAGGAGGACTCATGGGTACATACATTCCCAATACACCTGAGGAACGCCTGGCGATGATGCAGGCTGTAGGCATTTCTGAAATGTCTCAGCTCTATGAGGCAGTCCCCCAGGAAATGATGGTGGAAAAATTAAACCTGCCGGAAGGCAAGTCAGAGATGGAAGTTGCTCGCCTGGTTTCAGAGATGGCAGCAAAGAACAAAGTCTTTAAGCATATCTACAGAGGTGCAGGTGCTTACCATCACTATATTCCGTCTATCGTAAAACAGATTACATCCAAGGAAGAATTCGTGACAACATACACGCCATACCAGGCGGAAGTAAGCCAGGGCGTACTTCAGTCCATATTCGAGTATCAGACAATGATTGCTGAATTAACAGGTATGGATATTTCCAATGCATCTGTCTATGACGGAGCAACAGCTGCAGCAGAAGCAATTACCTGTTGCATTGAAAGAAAACGCACGAAGATGTTGGTTAGCGGAGCAGCCAATCCTGATACATTGGAAGTCATGAAAACTTACAGCTTTGGAGCAGACAGAGAACTCGTTATAGTTCCAACAAAAGACGGCGTAACCGATTTGGAAAAACTAGCTGAACTAATCGACGAGGAAACCGCAGGAGTATTCATCCAACAGCCGAACTTCTTCGGAATGATTGAAGATGCGGAGAAAGTCGGAGAAATTGCACATAATGCGGGAGCAAAATTCGTGATGGGTGTTGAACCAATCTCCGCCTTTGTTCTGAAGTCACCGGCAGAATGTGGAGCGGATATCGTAACAGGAGAAGGACAGAGCCTTGGTATTCCGCTATCCTTTGGTGGCCCGTATCTTGGCTTCATGGCAGCGACAGAAAAGCTGATGCGAAGACTGCCTGGAAGAATCGTTGGTGAAACAGTAGATGTTGACGGAAGACGTGCATTCGTTCTGACGCTTCAGGCCAGAGAGCAGCATATCCGCCGTGAGAAAGCTACATCCAACATCTGCTCCAACCAGGCGCTCTGTGCGATGATGTCTGCGGTTTACATGGCAACGCTCGGTCCTGTTGGAATGGAAAAGGTAGCGATGAATTCTTATGCAAACGCGCATTACGCTGCAGAGAAAATAGCAGAAGTTCCGGGATTTGAATTGGTGAACAAAGGCGAATTCTTCAACGAATTCGTAACCAAGTGCGCTGATGTGAAGAATGTTTTAGCCAAGCTGGAAGAGCAAGATATCTTAGGCGGACTTCCTGTCTGTGTAGATGCTGATGGTGATTCGACTAATGCCATGCATGGACTCACGGATTTAGTTGATGCTCCTGAGAAAGCAAATGCAATGCTTTGGTGCTTCACAGAAACAGCGTCAAAAGAAGACATAGATACTTTGGTTTCAATCTTAAAGGAGGTGGCATAAATGAGCGCTAATACAAAAAAGCAAATGACACTTCTCTTTGAAGAAAGCGTAAAGGGACGTATGATCGATTTGATTCCCGACTGCGATGTTCCTAAGAAAGAACTTCCTGCAGGTATGGAAAGGGCTGCAAAACCAAGACTTCCTGAACTATCTGAAATCGACATTGCCAGGCATTATACGGAGCTCGCAAAGAGAACCCATGGTGTAAACGACGGCATGTATCCTCTGGGATCCTGCACCATGAAATATAATCCGAAAATAAATGATGAGATGGCGAGCCTACCTGGATTTACGGGACTTTATCCTTTGCAGCCAAGAGCAACCGTACAGGGTGCAATGGAAGCCATGCAGACATTGGAAACCTATCTCTGTGAAATCACAGGAATGAACAGAATGACATTCCAACCTTCTGCAGGTGCTCACGGGGAATACACAGGACTTCTTCTTATCAAAGCATACCATCATGCAAATGGAAATAAGGATAAGACGGAAATAATCGTTCCTGACTCGGCTCACGGAACAAACCCTGCATCCTGCACTATGGCAGGATTTAAGACGGTTACCATTCCGTCGGATGATCAGGGATGCGTTGACTTGGAAGCTCTTAGAAATGCAGTTAATGAAAAGACTGCAGGTCTCATGCTTACAAATCCAAACACCGTAGGTATCTTTGATAAAAATATTTTAGAAATAACAAAAATCATTCACGATGCAGGTGGATTAAACTATTACGACGGCGCAAACCTAAATGCAATTATGGGACAGGTTCGCCCCGGAGATATGGGATTCGATGTAATTCACCTTAATCTTCATAAGACATTCTCCACGCCTCATGGTGGTGGTGGCCCGGGTTCCGGCGCTGTTGGTTGCAAGTCAATCCTGGCTCCATACCTTCCAAAGGATGAAGTTGTAGCAAATGAAGATGGTTCCGGATTTGAACTTAGAACATCACCGGATACCATTGGAAAAGTTCGCTCCTTCTACGGAAACTTCGGAATCGTGGTTCGTGCACTTTGCTATGTGATGAGCCTTGGTAGAGAAGGTGTTCCGGAGACTTCAGCAAATGCAGTGCTGAATGCAAACTACATGAGAGTGGGACTCCAGGATGTCATGCCTATGGCCTTTGATGGAATCTGCATGCATGAATTTGTAGCAACCATGACTGCGCTCAAATCCGAGACGGGAGTATCCGCCCTGGATGTAGCAAAGGCCATGCTTGATTACGGAATTCATCCGCCTACAATGTACTTCCCGCTGATTGTTGATGAAGCTCTGATGTTCGAACCAACGGAAACAGAGTCAAAGGAAACTTTGGACGAAGTTATAACAGCACTCAGAGAGATAATTGAAAAAGCAAAGACTGATCCTGACTATCTGCATGGTGCTCCACACAACACAGTTGTAAGGAGACTTGATGAGGTTAAGGCAGCCAGAGAACCAAAGCTAAGATACAGCTTCGAGTAAAAGTTCAAGGACGGTTCCTTCGGGAGCCGTCCTGTTATGCGATTAGATAAAAAGAGTATAGTTCACAAACACACAGAATTTTGAAAAGATCAACCCAGTGTTAAAACAGCATTAAGATTATAGGGATAAACATGGAAAGATATGATGTAATAGTAATAGGTGGCGGACCGGGCGGCTATGTGGCGGCTATCAGAGCGGCTCAGCTTGGAAAGAAAGTTGCCTTGATTGAAAAAGAAAGAGTGGGTGGAACCTGTCTTAACCGCGGTTGCATTCCAACAAAAGCTTTGATGCACTCAGCAGAAGTGCTTAGGGAAATAAAGAATGCCGAAGAACTCGGGATTAGTGTTTCCGAAGTTAAGTGCGACTTTTCTAAGATGCACGAGAGAAAGACAGAGGTTGTGGACAAGCTGGTTACAGGCGTTGAAGCTCTGATTAAAGCAAACGGAATCGAGTATTATCAGGGTATCGGTAAGGTCATTGATAAAAACCAGGTGCATATTGATTTGGCAGTTAAAGAAGGATTCGAAGAAGAATCGCATTATGCCGAATCAGAAAACGGGCAGCTCACAATCTCCGGGGATTATATAATTCTGGCTACCGGTTCCAGACCTGCGCTTCCTCCAATTCCCGGCCTGGATTTGGCAGGTGTTGTAACCAGCGACGATATTCTAATCGGCTCGGGACTAAAGACCGATTCGCTGATTATCATCGGAGGAGGTGTAATCGGAACAGAAATCGCCAGTGTCTACAATTCCTTGGGAACCGAGGTTACAATCATTGAAGCCATGGATAGAATACTGCCGACTCTGGATAAGGAAATCTCTCAGAATTTAAATATGATTCTAAAGAAGAGAGGAATCGTAATTAATACTGGTGCCAAGGTTGAAAGCGTTGAGAAAGTCGGTGGCGAATTAAGCGTCAACTTTGAATCAAAGGGAGAAAAGAAAACTGCCTCGGCGAAGAATGTTCTGGTTGCAATTGGACGCAGACCAAATACAGAGGAAATCCTTGCTGAGGAACTGCTAGCGGATGTGACCAAGAGTATAGTCGAGGAAGGTCTCGCAAAGGAAGATGCACTTAATTCATCAAAGGACCATGTTGCCGTATGTAAGAACTTTGTTCTAACAGATGAAAATGGAAAGACCGGCGTGGATAGTATTTACGCAATTGGAGATATAGTCTTTGGTGGAATACAGCTTGCACATGCTGCCTCCGCGGAAGCGATAAACTCTGTGGATTCAATCTTTGAAGAAGATGGAGCAAAATCCTCAGGTAGTCACGGCTTGGCTAAAGCCCTCGGGTTTATTCCTTCCGGAATATACACTGATCCTGAAGTTGCATCTGTCGGAATCACGGAAGCAGAAGCCAAAACCAAGGAAATATCGATTAGAATAGGAAAGGCACTGACGGGATCCAACGGCAAGACTTTGATAGAATCCGGAGATAGAGGATATGTTAAACTCATTTTCTCCGAGGAGGCCACACCCGAATATGAAAGAGGTCAGCTGATAGGCGCACAGATTGTATCAAAACGAGCTACGGACATGATTGGCGGATTGGCAACCGCTATGAGTGCCAGGGTTACAATAGATACTCTAAGCACTGTAATTTGGCCACATCCGACCTTCAGCGAAGTTGTTGGAGAGGCTATTGAAGATGCTATGGATGGCGCGATTCATGCCATGCCAAAACGCAAGAAATAACAACAAAAACTAATGATTTAAGGTGTCGGTGCATGCCAATTAGGCAGGCAGTAGAGTAATAGCCGATTGCAATAGCAGAATAGAAATAATAAAACAAGGAAAGAAAAATGGAAAAAGCAAAAGACGGAATGATGTGGGCGTTGGTGAAGGAAAAGCC
>CADBSP010000192.1 GCA_902797405.1 uncultured Eubacteriales bacterium
ATCTGCTCAGATTACGAACGTTATCCGCTCAAATCGCGAACGTAATAAAGTATAACACAAATCTTTTGATTGTGTTAAAATTATTTAAGCATTAAACGTGTTAATTAAAAGGCAACTTGCTATATATAGCTGAAAATGCTTGAACAAAATCATACAAATAGAAATATATATATGACAAAGGAAACCTGCTACGCATAGCTGAAAATGTTTGGATAGTATTATACAGATAGAAATGTATGTAGAGAAAAGGTGAATCCAGTTTTTATCTTGGATAAGTAGTTGTAAAGATAGGATTAGTGGTGAATCAAATGCAAAAGGTAATAATGGCCTCAGGCAATAAGAACAAAATAAAAGAGATGGCGGCAATTTTAGAAAGCTTCGGAATGGATGTCATATCAAAGGACGATGCCGGATTCGGGCATATAGATCCCGAGGAGGATGGAGAAACCTACGAAGAGAATTCTCTAAAGAAGGCGATGGAAATAATGGAAGCTTCGGGACTTCCCGTGATTGCCGATGATTCCGGACTGGAGGTGGAATACCTTAACGGTGCGCCGGGGATTCACTCTGCTCGTTTTGCAGGGGACGATTGCAACTACGACAGGAACAATGAAAAGATGCTTATGCTGCTTGATGGAGTGCCGGAGGAGAAGAGAAGAGCCAAGTTTGTCACAGTGATAACTATGGTTTTTCCGGGCGCGTCTTCCGAACCAACAGTAGGAGATTCTCATGCAATAGAAAAGACTGATTCAGTGACATCAGAAGCAACTGCGTCAGCTGAATCAGATACAACCGTGCCTGCTGTGGCTCAAAGGGTAATCGTTGCACGTGGAGAATGCCCCGGAAGTATAATAACGGAGCTAAGAGGGAGCGAAGGGTTCGGATATGACCCGATTTTCATACCTGATGGATACGAAGAAACATTCGCTCAGCTTGGATCGGAAGTTAAAAACAAAATAAGCCACAGAGCCAGGGCATTAAATAATCTAAAAGAAAAGCTAAATGAGATTTAAGAATTCTCTTCTGAAAAAACTGCACGATATTTATCGGTGAACATACTACAAAAGATTCAATAATTCTCTTCTGAAAAAAATGCACGATATTTATCGTGGAACAGGCTACAAAAGATTTAAGAATTCTCTTCTGAAAAATACTGTACGATATTTATCGGTGAACAGACTACAAAAGATTTAAGAATCCTCTTCTGAAAACAAACTGATGATAAAGACCGGGGGGTCGCCTACAAATGGCTGTTTTTACACGTTTTCAGCATATCTTGTGTTTTTCTAGTGTTTTTCCCTATATATAGTAGTAACAAAAGTATAACTTAAGAAATTTAATAAATTCTATAAAAATCTTAAATCCCTTAATTAAAACTGTGAAAATAGCGTTATTTTGTATAAAAAATGTATAAAAATTGCGCTATTTTTTATTTTGAATTATAATTATGCATGAGGAATTGTGAAAACTTAAGAATTCTTAAGGAGTCTTAAATTTCTTAAATCGTTGAAATATCAACGATTTACCCTTTTTCTAATGTGAAATCTATGTGAAAAATTCCGGATTTTATTGACATGTAAATGTATAATCGTTATCATGTACTTGTTGATGAGAGAAAGGAAAAACATCGTTATGGGTTTTTTTAGAGACAACAAAGCTAGATTGTTTTCAGTAATTGCACTGGTTGCCATGTTAGCGCTATTGGTCCCTATGGTATCCATAGGAGGTGCATCCAAGGTATTCGCCGATACGATCGATTATTACGAACTGAAGGTTGGCGAAGACACCGTGGCGGTTCTCGAAACTGAGGAAGAAGCTTACGACCTGATTACACAATTGAGAGACACATATGTTGAAGACGCGAAGAATGTTGTGGACATAAAGATGACTCCTGCTGTAACAGTATCCAAAGTAAGCGTACCAAAGAATGAACAGCAACCGACAGTTGAGAACAACATGGTAAACGTTCTGGATTCTTTGTTGGTATCAGATGAAAACAGCAATGAATACATCGTTCAGGAAGGTGATACGGTTTGGGAAATATCCATGGCACTCGGAATGAGCACCGAAGCCATTCAGAAGCAGAACCCCGGACTGGACATAGAAAACATCGTTCCAGGAGATAAGATCGTAGTAAAGAACACAGAGAGTCTTATCAATGTAATCGTTGAATACGAAGTTGAATCAGAAGTTTCCATACCATTCGAAACCATCTATGAAGAAGATCCAACCATGGATGCGGATGAAGAAGAGTATGTAAAGATTGAAGGTGTAAAAGGCACCAAGGTCATTAAGGAAAGAGTCGTAAAGGTTAATGGTATTGTTGACCAAGTCGACGAACTATCTGCAGAGATTGTAACCGAACCTGTTAGCAGAGTGGTCGTTCGTGGAACTATGAACCAGGATGATTACGATGATGAAGACGATGCAGTTATAATCGATGAAGAGGAAGTAGAAGATAGCTATTATGATGAGGAAGAATCCTCAGATGAAAGTTATTACGAAGATGATGAGGATGACGACTATGTTGAAGAGACATCATCCGCTTCATCAGAAAGCACATCATCCTACAGTGCAGCCACATATTCCGGAAGCGGACAGAGCGTAGTGGATTATGCACTTCAGTTCCAAGGTAATCCGTATGTATGGGGAGGCACCAGTTTAACCAACGGATGTGACTGTTCAGGATTTGTATGGAGAGTGTTTAACGATTGTGGATATGCCATTTCCCGTTGGCCGGATAGCGATTTCCCGCATGTATCTGCATCAGAATTAAGACCGGGAGATATCACCAGATACGGTGGACACTATGCAATCTATATTGGAAATGGTATGGAGATAAGCGCTGTTGATGAATCGCAGGGGATCAGGGTTCATCCGATGTACTACAGTTATAGTGCATTCTGGTATGGAATCAGAGTAATCGGATAATCTTGAGCGGGAAACCGAGCAGCCGAAACCTCGAAATTTCAATCAAAAACAAAAGGGTAATAAATAAAAATAATTTGAGACTCCTGAAAAATGGAGTCTCGAAGCATCTTAGGGAGAGAGATAACAATGGAATCACAGAAGAGAGCCAGAGGCTTGGGGAGAAAGGGAATCCTCCTGCCGGTTCTGGCTATGGTATTGGTTACTGCAGTTGTAACTACAGTTACGGGTTATGCCGCAACTAATAATGGCCCCGGAGTGTTAGATCAGCTTTCTGATAAATACGCAAAGGTTTTGGCCGTTAGCTATGAAGAGTCAGAAAAGAGTATTCCTTTCGATACAGTTTACGAAGAAGACTCAGAAATGTACGAGGATGAAGAAATCGTAAAAGTCGAAGGAGAAAAGGGAAGTGTCCTAATCACTGAAAAGGTCACCGACTTTGGAGGCAAAGAAACAAAGAGAGAAATAGTTTCCTTCGATGTGCTTTCACATTCAGTAGACAGAGTGGTAGTAAGAGGAACCAAAGAACGCAGCTATTTCGTTTGGCCGCATGGTGGTCCAATCACATCATATTTTGGATATAGATGGGATGCTCCTGGCACTTATGATCATCAGGGTATGGACATAGATGCGCATTACGGAGATGCGGTTATCGCAGCCAGATCAGGTGTAGTGACGGAAGATACAGGCTGGGATGGTGGATATGGACTTTGTGTTCATATCGATCACGGCGATGGAATAGAAACCCTCTATGGACATAATTGTGAACTTTTGGTTAGTCCGGGCGAACAGGTAGAAGCAGGACAGGTGATTGCATATGCAGGATCCACCGGTTGGTCATCTGGAGTGCACGTACACTTCGAAGTAAGGGAAAACGGAACAGCAATAGATCCTTTATCACTATTGCCGTAAAAATTTATCAAAGGATGAGATACATAATCCCTTGATAAATCGATAATAAAAATAATAAATAATTAATAATAATAATGTGAAATGTGCTACGATAGAATCGTAAATTCGCGACGGCTTCCGGTAATGAGGCCGTCGTTTTTCATTTGCTTGATTTCTCGCATCATTGCTGAACGGTCGACGCTCAAATAATCCGCAAGCTCAGCCAGAGAAACGGGTATTTCAAAACTTCCGTCGGATCTGGTACCTCTGGATGAGGCAATATAATTAAGGTAAGCCATCAGCTTTTGTCTGATGGTGTTTTGATGCATGAGGGAAATATGAAGAGAAAGCTCCTGTGATTTCTGTGCCGCCATCATGAACATATTGCTGATTAATTGACTGTGATGAGTACAAAGGTTTTCGCATGGTTTAATGATGTGCGAATATGCAACGAACATAACCCTGCAATCCGATTCCGCAGTCACAATATATTCAAAGGTTTCCAAGGGTAGAGCAAAAAGCTCACCAAAAAGATCGCCCTCATAAATGTGTTCCAATAAAAATATATCTCCGTCCTCATTTAAAATCTGGAGTTTGGCAGAACCTTTCTCTAGCACCGCTATGTTCTTTGGTACTCCTGCATCATAGGTGAGAATGGTTTCTCCCATTTTATAGTCCTTCCACCATGGATCAAAGCATGGAAGCATAAGTGCTCTGGACTCTTTGGAAATATCATCTAATACACGTCTCTTTTTCATATTATTATTCATTATTCCCCCCTCGAAAACTATAACTTTTTTCAAAAGTGCGACAGTTTAATAGCATAGCATCCATCAAAATACATAGTGTATTAATACCGTTGAATCCTTCTAAAATTGCAGCATGTAATAGTGCCGCATCTATATAGAAACCACGTAATTAAGAATAAAAGGATGCTTATGGACAAATTATAACACAAAAAAGTTGCAAATGCCACATAAAAGTTGCAAATGACACAGTTTTTTGTCTGAAAATTTTGTAAAATGAATTTATAAAATAGACAAGGTGCCTTTAAACCTTGTAATCAAAAGAAGTTTAAGAGGTAATGGGATTTAAGTTTAGTAATCAATAGTTCTATTTATTAAATGAAATGTAGGAGGTAGAGAAGATGCTTTTCAAGACTACAGAAGCTCATGAGGAATTTAGAGCAAAGGTCAGAGCATTTGCGGAA
>CADBSP010000193.1 GCA_902797405.1 uncultured Eubacteriales bacterium
AACCCAATTTATATCGATATTGGGGCATTCATCCATAATGTCCTCCGAGAGTCGTTTTAGCCCTTTAATCGTTTTCGTAACTTCTTCAGGAATGTCTATTCGATTATCGTCCCAAATGAACTCAATTTCCATTTCGTCTGAAGTCTCTGTAAGCACATCATAGAGCGCGTCCAAATTGTTGCCGTAATAGTCCGGAAGCGGAAGCACCTCCCGAAGAATCTCATGAAGCTCTTTCTTCGTATTAATATTTCGAATATCAATCGTATACATTTTATATCCTTTGTTATAGAACTCTTTTTAATAACACCTTAGAATTGCCTAGTTCATCCAATTATTGTTTTATGTTTATCCATTCATTTTTTATTTGTTCATCCATTCATCTTAATCGGAGGCCTTTAACCCGGTTCGTAGAGCAATTCAAATGTTTCGTAGTGGTCCTCCGTATAATAGATGTATCCGTCATCGGAAAATATTATGCGTTTTGCTCCCCTCTTTTTCTTTTGATAGGTATCAATATCACATTCCGTATATTTTTTCCCATCAGGGAGATTACCCTCGTAGTTACCAAATCGGTCGCCACCAATTACCTTTCCCGGTGCGAATTTCTCCAGAGATCCACCTGACCATCCCAGGTTCTTTGCTTCTTTCTTCGTAATGAAGTTGTCCGGGAGATGTCCATAAATATGTATGTACAGTGCCACATCGTCTTTACTATAGTAATAGCCGTCTTCGTCCAAAGATTCCTCTTCATCGGGCTCTGTTATAACCTCATCAGAGGAACTATTACCCGCCTCTGTTGGCTCCGGTTCAGGTTCAGGGTTTTCTACCGATTCTTCTGTCTCTTCTTCTGATTCTTCTACCTGCTCTTCTGATGCTTCTTCCTCTGATGCTGCCTGTTCCTGAGTCTCTTCCTGGGTCTGCTCCTGGGTCTGTTCGGCGGGCTTGGGATCATTGACCTTTTTCTTGCATCCGGTCAACAGTCCAAAAGCTAGCAAAACAATCAAAAGAATCGTTAATACTCTATATCTTTTAATGTGTCCTGTCATTCTTTACAATCTCACTTCTCTAATACTCTCAATATAAATAAAAATCTTTGATTTTTGGACTCCTGGGAAGGAGTCTTTTCCTTTGATATACGTTTTGATTATATAACCTAATTGTGATAAAGTCACGGTATTATGAAGAAAAATATGTTTTTATCTCCTCATATGAGGTATAATCCAGTTGTAATAAAAAAAGTTATAGTTTGAGATCAAATCAATTGATTATATGAAAAGGAGAATAGAGATGGCATTACAAATTACAAAAGCAAATTTTGAAACAGAGGTACATAGTTCAGATATTCCTGTAGTAATTGATTTTTGGGCACCTTGGTGTGGACCCTGCAGAATGACAGGCCCAATCATTGAAGAACTTTCCGAGGAACTGGCAGGAACCGTAAAAGTTGGAAAGGTTAATGTTGACGAAGAGCCTGAACTCGCTCAGAAATACGGTGTAATGAGCATCCCTACAATTGTAAAGATTGTTGGTGGCGAAGAAGCTAATCGCGCAGTAGGTCACATGCCTAAAGAAATGCTCAAATCACAGTTAGGCATCTAATGTAAAAGAACAATTAATTCCCTATGGCATGATGTGCTGTAGGACTTCCGGCATCAAGCGGAAGGATTGTATACCCATTCTTTTTACAGTATTTAATGACGTCTTCAATGGCGTCTACTGTATAGCTTTTAACATCGTGACATAGCACAATGGATATGTCACGATTTTTTATTTCATTTATAATGTTATTATACACATCATTGCTGGATGTAGTGCCACCGGCATCTCCGCTCGACACATTCCAATCGAAATAAACATATCCTTTCTCTGCTGCTTGGATTGCCAATCTGGACATGATTCCTTTGTTATAATTTGCCGATATCATATTTGAAGAACCACCGGGGAATCTAAACAGATTAGTTCTTTGACCGGTTTGTTCTTCTATCAAATCATTCATTCGATTGAAATCCTTCCAATAAGCCTCTTCGCTCGAGTAGATTTCTTCGTACTTATGGGAATATGTGTGTACTGCTACAGTATGCCCTCTTCTATACTCTTCTCCAATCAGGTCTCTATATCCTGAAGCTCCGGAAGTCACGAAGAATGTTGCTTTCACTCCATATTTATCAAAAATATCCAGAAGCTTTTCAGTATACTTCCCCGGACCGTCATCAAAGGTCAAATAAACGTACTTTCCGTTGTCGGGCATCTCATATTTTACGTTGACTATTCGTTCAGAGGTTGCGGTATTATTATGGCTATCCTCTACTGTATACTTCAAAACATATACACCGGGAACCGAAACATCTACTTCACCACTGACTTTGATTTTATCAGTTACATCTCCGTCTCCATCATCTATTGCGGTGACCTCATAGTCTTCATACTCTATATTATATGGCCAGTTTACTTCTTCAGCGTCATGAAGATCGATTGTCGGTGCATTTCTGTCATCGTATACTATTATCCTTTCTACCTCGGTGGTATTGCCACTAGAATCTGTAGCGGTATAGATAATCTTATCCTCTTTAACCATTCTCTTAACCGAGTCTGTTATATCCCCATCAACTATGTCAACTGCCTTATATCCCTCTTCTTCATAATCGTGGCCGGGCAACGTATATGTATTAGGATTGGAGACAAGCGTTATCTCCGGTCCTTTTGTATCAACAACTGTTACATAACGATCTACAGAAGATTCCTTCCCATCAAAAGAGGCAGTATAGGTTATCTTTTGTTTACCTAAACTCTTCGTATCTATTGTTCCATTTTCTTTTACATTTATGTTTTCATTTAGTACAGGAAGCAGGAAGTGATTGGTATTTGCAACTGCTCCTGGATCGTTCCAGTTTTCACCGTATTCGACTTCGATTTCGGATTCACCTTCCAATCCAACGGAAACATCCCACAGCATGAACGACAAGAGTAAATACGTCAGAATAGCCAAAAGAATAATAACAATGAATACGCGTTTTGGTGCGTGTTTTCCATAATCCGATCCCATTTCTTAACCCCAATGATAAAAAAACTATAGTCTATCTTAACTGTAGGTTCAGTATAATACTCTATAATACTTTATACAAAGATTTTTAGAAAAATTAATAATTTATTAAGGATTTAGGCAATTGAAAACTGCCTCCCATTTGCAGAGTGGCAGTTTCTATACTTAAGTTTCTATACTTGAGTTTCTATACTTATAGTTTATAAACTATCTGATTGCGTTTTGACTGGAATCGCGGAGGATTACGTCATGTGCTCCGCCTTCAACGATGGATGTTGCGGAAACCAAGGTAAGTTTTGCTTTCTCCTGGAGTTCCGGAATAGAGAGTACACCACAGTTACACATGGTAGACTTCACCTTGTTCAAACTGAGTTGAACATTGTCATGAAGGGGACCTGCGTATGGAACATAGGAGTCGACACCCTCTTCAAACTTCATCTTTGGATCTCCGCCAAGATCATAGCGTTGCCAGTTACGAGCTCTGTTGGAACCCTCACCCCAATACTCTTTTACGTAGTTTCCGTTTATGTTTAGTCTGTTTGTTGGGGATTCATCGAATCTGGCAAAGTATCTTCCAAGCATAATGAAATCTGCGCCCATTGCTAAAGCCAGGGTCATGTGATAGTCATATACAATTCCACCATCCGAGCAAATTGGGACATAAATCCCCGTCTCTTCATAATACTTCTTCCTGGCCTCTGCAACTTCTATAACTGCCGAAGCCTGGCCACGACCTATACCCTTTTGTTCGCGAGTTATACAGATGGAACCTCCTCCGATACCAATCTTTACAAAATCGGCTCCAGCGTCTACTAGGTATCTAAATCCCTCTGCGTCAACGACATTTCCTGCACCTACTTTGACGCTATCGCCATATTTATTGCGAATCCATGCAATGGTATCCTTTTGCCATTCAGAATATCCTTCAGATGAATCGATACAGAGAATGTCCACACCGGCATCTACCAAGGCAGGCACTCTCTCTTCGTAATCACGGCTGTTTATTCCCGCTCCTACAACATAACGCTTTCCCTCGTCCAAAAGTTCCGATGGATTAGACTTATGGTTATCATAATCCTTTCTGAAAACGAAATGTGTGAGTCTTTGATTCTTATCAATTATCGGAAGTGCGTTTAGTTTATTGTCCCAAAGAATGTCATTGGCCTCGGAAAGAGTAACTCCGTCCTCCGCATATATCAGTTTATCAAAAGGAGTCATGAACTCGCTAATCTTAGTCGATGGATCCATACGGCTTACTCTGTAATCCCTGCTGGTTACAAGACCTACTATTTTTCCCTCTGCAGTGCCATCTTCCGTAATAGCAATGGTGGAATGGCCGCTTCTTCTCTTAATGTCCAGGACATCCTGCATGGTCTGATCCGGTCTCAGGTTACTGTCGCTCTTCACAAAGCCTGCTTTATATGATTTTACCCTTCTAATCATTTCAGCCTGACTCTCAATTGGCTGTGAACCAAAGATAAAAGAAATCCCGCCTTCTTTAGCAAGCGCAACCGCCATCCTGTCATCGGATACCGCTTGCATAACTGCCGAAACCAGTGGGATATTAGCATAGAGAGCTGACTCCTCTCCTTTTTTGAATTTTACAATCGGGGTTCTAAGACTCACGTTGTCCATGGTGCAGTCTTTGCTGGTATAACCCGGAAGCAATAAGTATTCGTTAAAAGTCCTGGATGGTTCGTTAATGAATTGCGCCATTTTACTCTCCTTTTGTCTCTTCCTGTATCTTTTACCTTGTCTCTTTTAATGATGTATATTCCTAGGTTGTAAATAATGTTAGAAATATAGATATCTTTTGTCTTTTGATAAATTGTTAATATAATAATACAGATAATTGCTATTATCAATAGCTTATATAAGTTCAATCGCGGTTAATTTGATGAAGCCTGTTATGAATGCTATAATTAACTGCGATGTGGTTATTTGAGATAGTTAACACATATTGAGGTAGCTATGAATAGTAAAAAAAGAATCCTTGTAATCGGTACCGGCGGTACTATCGCCAGCAAACAATCGGAATCGGGTCTTATTCCTTTGATGTCCGCTGAGGAACTCGTATCCCACGTTCCGGATGTCCTGGAATATGCAGAGATTGATGCAATTCAAGTCTGCAATCTGGATAGCACAGATATTACACCCTCCGACTGGATAATCTTCACGAAGGCAATAAAAGACAATTACGATAAATACGATGGCTTTGTAATCTGTCATGGAACCGATACCTTGGCATATACTGCAGCTGCCATTTCATATTTGGTACAGGAATCCTCGAAACCTATTGTGATAACCGGTGCCCAGAAACCAATCGATTCTGAGGATACCGATGCTAGAAGAAATTTAAGAGACAGCATATTATATGCGTCCAACGATGATTCTCACCAAGTATCCATCGTCTTTGACGGCAAGGTTATCGCAGGCACTAGAGCAAAAAAAGAAAAGAGCAAAAGCTACGATGCTTTCTCCAGCATCAATTATCCATATCTGGCGATAATTCGTGACGGCCGCATCATCCGTTATATCAAAGACGATTTTATACTTGCAGCCTCAATGAAAGAGACCCACCTGCCCGGTTTTGCTGATGTGGTGAGCGATAAAGTATTCACTCTAAAAATGACTCCGGGATTTGATAAGTCTCTGCTTTCTGTAATCTTTGATAAATATGACTGCATTATCGTAGAAAGTTTTGGTCTGGGCGGAATTCCATCATATCTGATGGACGAGTTCAGAAGACTTATGGAATCTCATAATACCATAGTAATTATCTCAACGCAGGTTGTTAATGAAGGAAGCGACATGACCGTATATGGAGTAGGTCATGATGTAAAAGCCGACTTTGATCTAATTGAAACATATGACATGACTCCGGAATCCGCATTCGCTAAAGCTTGTTGGATTCTGGGCAAACAGTCCTTTGCTGCAAGTCACTTCATCAATCACAACGATTTCAAAGTCGATTTTTACCGTCCTATAAATCATGATTTAACAACTGTCTAATTACGCAGATTATGAAAAAACTAATATCAACTTTACTAGTAATTATTATTTTATCTATTATTCTGGTTTTTGGCCTTAATTTTTACGTTGTTAAAAGTTCAAGTAGATTTTTAGATATGGAGTTAAGTAAGGTTCTGGATGCATTAAGCTTGGCAGATGATAATCCTGGAACTGATTCCGTTCTATCCGGTGAGCATACGGAACTGGATCCAGACCTGCTCGAGAATTATCAGGATTATGAATGCATTCTGGTTTTGGGGTGCGGCGTTAGGCCCGACGGGTCACCTACTCCAATGCTTAGGGACCGGCTGGATCGTGGCATTCAATTATACAATCTTGGATTCGCGTCAAAGATTTTGCTCTCCGGAGATAACGGTCAGGAATACTACAATGAAGTTGGTACTATGAAGGATTATTGTCTGGATGCGGGAGTATTGCCCGTAGATTTGTTCCTGGACCACGCAGGATTCTCCACTTATGAATCCATGTACCGAGCAAGGGATATATTTGGTGCATCAAAGGTTATCGTGGTCACCCAAAAATATCACGAGTATAGAGCGATATATATTGGAAAAAAACTTGGTATGGATGTTTACGGTGTTGCGGCAAAGGATATCGATTACAGTGGTCAGATTTATCGCGATCTTAGAGAAATAGCCGCTAGAGATAAGGACTTTGTAAAATCGATTGTAAAACCAAAACCCACCTATCTGGGCGAACCTTTTGATTTAACAGGAGACGGAAGGGTAACCTGGGATTAGATAAACCATAGAAAATCCGCGATATATTTTGACTCTTGGTTAATACGGCAATCAGAGGCGAATTGTCATTTGCCTTACCACGTTTTGATAAATTCGTTCTGAGTCAACCAAAAATATAAGGGATGCATACAGATAAACGTATTTATGCTAAAAGGGGCTGTCCCATTTGAATAAAATAGGCAGCCCCTTGTTGATACTAATTGAACGCTGTTCTTGAGATTCAGTTCTCAATTCTGTCTATATTCATACTATACCCCATGATTTCACCCACATCAGTTATTTGACCATAAACTGTGATAACATCACCTTTCGATATTTGTTTAATTGCATCTTTAACTTCATCCGTTTTAATGTAGCACTGTATTGTAAAGAAGGTAAACTCAGCATCAGGATCCTCAATACCTATATATTTACCATCGGAATCAATATTGCTTAGTGCTCCAGTAACTGCGTAATAATTACCCTTGTATGTATCCGATGCGTTCATTGCGTTTGCTTCCAAGGCTTCTTCTAATTCAGCCACGGTTATTGGGGTATATTCTATTTGCTCAGTTTCATTATTAGTACTCGATTCAGTCTGAGTGATTGAGGTTGATGCGCCACTGTTCGATCCTGATGTAGATCCATTCTCTGTTCCACTCTTTTTACTTCCGATTGACCCCATAACTCCAATAAGTACTAAAGCAACCAGTACTCCTAGCAAAATCTTACCCATACTACCCTTTTGTTTAGCTCCACAGTGTGGACACGTTTTTGCAGATTTGGCTATTTCCTGACCGCATGCTTTACAATTCTTCATTTTATTTGCCATTTCTTCCTCCTGTAAAAAACTTCAACTATTATTCATCTTCTCCTCGATGGTACCTGTTATAATTATACTTACTTTTTTTAAAGGTTTGTCGTGCTGGCAGCACGATTATACATCCAGGGGTTCTAGCTTATTTGCCTCCAGAATGATGTTTACCTTTAACACATCACCTAATTTATTGTTTATTGCAGCTGCAATCCTAACATCTCTTTCCCTTTTAAAGAATAAGCAGCCTACCTTTGCTATTGCGAGCATTTCTTGTGCTTCATCTAATGAGAGTTTTGCTGCTATACATAAAGCAATCACTTTATCTCTACTTGGATTATGTCTTCTGCCATTAACAATATTGTATCCATAGTTTCGGTTAATCCTACTACTATTCATAAGGTTAGACAGTGTTAACCTCTTTTGGACTATGGTTTCGTTTATCGCCTTGTGAAATAGAATATCGTCACGACACCATTTTTCAATGAAGTCTTCGACATCCCTTTCTTCTAGAAGATACGCCAACTCTTTTTCGGGTGATGCTTCAGTCATTTTTTTCTCCATCCCTTTCTGTTAGTTTGATATAGAAATAGTACTAGACTGAAGCATGTATTTGTTGTGCTATCAGCACGAAAACAAAGGCACATCTCAGCTGTATTGTTGACATTTCATTATTTGAGCCAATATACTAGGATCAATACAAGAAATCAGTTTTTTGCATTGAAATAAACCATTACTAAAACGAAGCGCTTAACAATCTAACACGGAGGATGCCATGAAACGCAATAAGAAGACTATCCTATTCGCATTATTAACAATTGTCATACTGCTACTTAACAGTCTAATAGTATTCGCCGGAACATCTGAAATCCCTGTAGAAAACTCCGATGGTTCGCATATAAGAGTTAGTGGTACCAATAGATATGGCACTTCATATGCCGTGGCCGATTATTTAAAGAAGCAACGTGGTCCTTTTGAAAATGTAGTAGTTGCCTATGGCATGAATTATCCAGATGCATTGTCTGGAGGATATTTATCCAGAATAAAAAATGCCCCTCTCCTACTTGTCCAAAAAACCGAAGAACAAAACTTAATCAATTATATTAATGCAAATATGAAGCGAGAAGGTACAGTTTATATTCTTGGCGGAACCGGTGTAGTTAGCTCTACTTTCGAAAAAGCGGTGTCATCAAAGGGATATAGAGTAAAAAGGCTTTGGGGGGCAGGACGATACGATACTAACCTCTCCATATTAAAAGAGGCATTTAGTAACGGAGACGAAGTATTAGTTGCATCAGGCAAAAGTTTTGCTGATAGTCTATCCGGTTCTGCTGTGCCAAAACCTATGCTTCTTGTTGGAGATAAACTAACCTCTTCACAAAAGGAATGGCTAAGTAAGGTAAAGATCAAAAAATTCTAC
>CADBSP010000194.1 GCA_902797405.1 uncultured Eubacteriales bacterium
CGGTGGGAATAAAAAGGGACGAGATGAAATGGCTCTTGCCGCTTACGAAGCCGGTGTAAGTTTCGGAAACTCATCCGTTACGGTTGTGCATGGAATGAGTAGACCGATCGGTGCACTTTTCCACGTGCCTCATGGATTATCCAATGCCATGCTTCTTACGAAATGCCTTTCATATGTTGCGGATGGTGCATACGACAGGTTTGCAGACCTTGCGGATGCTATTGGCGTTTCCGTAGATGGCGATGATGCAAAGAGCAAGACCAGAGCATTTATAAGCGCGGTGGATGAACTTTGTGCATTCTGCCAGGTGCCTACTTTGGAGGAGCGCGGTATCGACAAAGACGTATTCTTTGCCAATATCGACAAGATGGCTCAAGATGCCCTTGATAGTGGATCTCCTGCCAATACAAGGAAGTCGCTGAACAAAGATGACATCGTCAGGATATATGAAAGTTTATGGTAGAAGCGAGATAATTAAGGCAAAAAGTGCTCTATTTATGATTGAACTAATATATCTAGAAATGAAATAGGAATAGGAACAAATATTTGTAAAAATAACAACAAAATGTTATTATATAGTTACAACTATTTGGAGGGTTGATAATTGAGCGAAAGTGCTTGGAAACTAAGTGAGATAAAGGTGCCTAAACCTAGTTCGGAAACGATCAAGGCTCTTTATGATGACCATATAGATAGAGTAAAAAGCGCCGAGTGCGCTGATGATGTTTTGGAAGTAATATTCGAAAACAATATTTTGGTGCGAAGAGTCAAAGAACAGATTGATATTGTTAATATTAGGCATGCCATGGACACGCTCGATGAAAGATATGCAGCAGATCAAAAATGGGCTGATGAGTATGGTCCGGTTTTTGATAATCTTCAATTGAGTTTTAAAGAGGCGGTTTGTGATAGCCCGTATAGGGACGTTATTGAGGAGCAAATCGGCCGAATGTACTTTATCAAAACCGAGATAAAAAAGAGAACCGTCAGTGAAGATATCATCCCATTAAGACAGAGGGAACAAGAACTCATAGACGAGTATGATAATATTTTGTTTGAAAGCAAAAAGACCGTTGCAGGAAAGACGAACTCGTTTATGGATTTGCAGGAATTGTTCTCCCATGATGACAGGAATATCAGGAAAGAAGCCTTTAGAGCTTTCTCCGAAGTGCTGAGTGAGAATGAGGAGAGGTTGGAAAAGGTCTGGGATGAGCTTGTTAAAGTCAGAACCCAAATTGCAAATACTCTTGGATATGACAGCTATGTGCCTGTAGGCTATTTGGAAAGAGAAAGACTGGATTATGGCAGGGAAGAAGTAGCCAAATTCAGACAGCAAGTTGTAGATGAAATAGTTCCACTCTGCAATAGACTATACGAGGCACAGGCTAAGAGGCTCGGAATAGATGCAGTAATGGCATACGATGAGAACTATGTTTTCCCTGATGGAAACGCAAAGCCTCTTGGAGATGCTGAATTTATGATGCAGCAGGTCATAGGAATGCTTCGCGAGATGAGCCCGGAGACCGATGAGTTTATCACCTTCATTCTAGATCATGAATTAATTGATTATAAACCCAGACCGGAAAAGGCATTTAGGGAATTCTATACATTATTATCCTATCGCAAAGCTCCGTTTATGTTTGAACACTTCACCGGAAGCGCAGAGGATGTGCAGTATTTATCCGAGGGGTTGGGGCATGCTTTTGCATCATATAGGGCTTGTAGAAAACAGCCTTTGGATGAATACTATTTCCCGTCTTCCGAAATAACCGAGATTAACGCCATGTCCATGATTCAGTTCGTTAATAAATACGCCGATCGTTTATTTGGCGAGGATGCCTGGAAGTATGAGTTCGGGAACCTGCAGTATTTCATGACGTTTATTCCGTTCGGTGTTGCGGTGGATGAATTCCAGCATATTTGCTACGATAATCCAAATCTTACACCAAAGGAAAGAACAAATGAATGGCATAAGCTGGAACAGAAGTATATGCCTTGGAGGAAGTATGATGATGACGACGAGTTCATGAAACGCGGCGGGTATTGGTACCATAAATTCCATTTTTTCTATGTTCCTCTGTATTATATCGAATATGCACTTGCCACCGTTAACGCCATGGAAATGTATAGAAAGTATATAGAAAGACCGGGCACCGCTTGGAAGGAATACCTGGAACTCATTGATGTAGGAGGCAGCAAAGGTTATCACGAAATTCTGAAGCAGGCCAATCTGACTCCGGTATATGAGGAAGGTGCAGTTAGGAACGCCATAGGTTACGTAAAAAACTTCCTGGAAGAGCACATTAAATAATTATAACCGACAGCGAGGCCCCAATCTAAACCAAGAAGTATGCATTAGAAAGTCATAACCGACAACCGGGAGCCAATCAAAACCAATCTGTGCCATTAGCGTAACGCAAGCCAAGAATTATAATAAACCTGCGAGGGTGGGAATCAAGCATGTAATCCTCTCTCGCTTTTTTAATAAACATAAAAAAACCAAATAAGATTCAATCCTTAATGTTTTGATTGAATCGAGGGATGGCATAATTAATACTATGGAAGCGATTCGATTTTTAATACGTTGATTGAATCGAGGATGACATAATTAATACTATGGAGAATAGACATTTTGTTTATATTATAAAATGTGCTGATAACACACTATATACCGGATGGACAACAAATATTGCCAAGCGACTAGAAACTCATAATTCCGGAAAAGGAGCAAAGTACACCAGATCTCGAAGACCAGTTAAACTTGTCTATTTGGAAGAATTCGATGATAAAATAGAAGCCCAGAAAAGAGAATATGCAATCAAGCAACTCACTCGAATTAAGAAAGAGAAACTGATAGAGAACTTCAATGTGGATGATTGTTTGATATGAAGATTTGGTACGTCCTTATAAACCTCAACATGGATGATTATTTGATATGAAGATTTGGGTATTTCTTATAGTTAGCGTTTTATTAATATGTGTATCGGGAGCTATGTATTTAAGCTTCTCGATTGCAAAG
>CADBSP010000195.1 GCA_902797405.1 uncultured Eubacteriales bacterium
GCTCCGTCTGAAGATCGCATCCCCAGGATACTTTGTACTCGAATTTATCATTGTTTTTCTCCAGAAGTTCAATAGCTTCTGTATAAGTCACACGGCCAAACTCAGATTCTACCACATGATTCAGTCGTTCGATCAATCCCTTGTCTACAAACTTATTGAAAAATGCCATCTCTTCCGGTGCATTTTCAAGAACATAAGAAATCACATATTTAAGCATGCTCTCTGCCAGCATCATGTCATCTTTCAGATCCGCGAAAGCAATCTCCGGCTCGATCATCCAGAACTCTGCCGCATGTCTTGTAGTATTGGAGTTCTCCGCACGGAAAGTAGGCCCAAATGTATAAATATTTTTAAATGCCATGGCATAAGTCTCACCATTTAACTGGCCGCTGACTGTCAGATTGGTCTCTTTATTGAAAAAGTCCTTTGTATAATCTACAGTACCATCTGGATTTTTAGGCACATTCTCCATATCCAGTGTTGTTACACGGAACATCTCACCGGCTCCCTCACAGTCACTACCGGTGATCAGTGGAGTATGCACATATACAAAATCTCTTTCCTGGAAAAACTTGTGGATCGCATATGCGATCAGAGAGCGCACACGAAAAACTGCCTCAAATGTATTGGTGCGCGGACGCAGGTGTGAGATTGTACGAAGATACTCAAATGTGTGTCTCTTAGGCTGCAATGGATATTCCGGTGAGGACACGCCCTCGATCTCAACTTCCTCAGCCTGGATCTCAAAAGGCTGTTTGGCATTGGATGTTTCAACCAGAGTTCCTCTTACGATTACCGCTGCTCCAACATTCAGTTTTGAAATTTCCGCAAAATTATCTAATTTATCACTATATACAACCTGAAGCGGCTCAAAAAAAGTTCCGTCATTTACAACCAAAAAACCAAAGCTCTTTGAATCACGGATATTTCTCAGCCATCCTCCGATCTGTACTTCTTTACCAATAAACTTCTCTTTTTCCCGATATAATTCTCGTATATTTGTCAGTTCCATACTATCCTCCAAAAACCAATGTTTATAGTTTGTTCTCTAAAGGAATAGTTTAGCAAACTCTGAGCTTCTTTGCAAGCAAAAAAAGATCGACACCCGAGGATGCCGATCAAAAAAATAAGCGCGAGACGGGACTCGAACCCGCGGCCCCAACCTTGGCAAGGTTGTGCTCTACCAACTGAGCCACTCGCGCATTTGTTCGTGTTCTGTTCTGAACACGAACACTACTTTATCATGTTTATAAATAATTGTCAAGACTTTTTTACATTTCTTTTACCCAAATTTATTCATAACCATTCTAAGCATTAATAATCTTGGAAAAATCTGGTTTCAAAGATGCTCCGCCTACTAAACCGCCGTCTATATTCGGCTCATTCAGCAATTCTTTCGCATTCTCCGGTTTCATTGATCCACCGTACAGGATGCGGATTGTATCAGCTGTTTCATCATCATACAAATCCCTTACAATCCTTCGGATCTCCGCACACACTTCCTCTGCCTGGTCGGCTGTCGCCGTCTCGCCTGTGCCAATCGCCCAGATCGGCTCATAAGCAATAATAGCAGCTTTTGCCTGCTCCTTCGTTACATTCTGCAGTGCAATCTTGATCTGCATACGGATCCAGTCAATATATACCTTCTGCTTTCTCTGGCACAAAGTTTCGCCACAGCAGATAATCGGTATAATTCCATGCTCAAAGGCTTTCAACACTTTTTTATTTACATTGTCATCGGTCTCTTTGAAATGTTCTCTTCTCTCCGAATGACCTATAATGGTGTATTTAACCCCTGCATCTTCCAACATTTCCGGTGAAATTTCGCCTGTGTAAGCACCATTTTCCTGGAAATAAAAATTCTGGGCTCCAATACTGACGCTGCTGTCTTTGGTCGCTTCTACCGCAGGTATAATGTCGATAGACGGAACGCAGAATACCACATCCACATTGGAATTATCAATGGATGGAAGCAGCTGCTTGATCAATGCTACCGCCTCAGACGGAGTCTTATTCATTTTCCAGTTACCAGCAATAAATCTTTTTCTAGCCATTTACATGCCCCCTTATTCCTTCTCAAAAGGGTGGCAGACTGGGTGCCACCTAAAACACCCTAAATAGTTTTTATTTATCATTTGCTGCTGCAACACCCGGGAGTTCTTTACCTTCAAGGAATTCAAGAGATGCTCCACCACCTGTAGAAATGTGGCTCATCTTATCTCCAAATCCAAGATTGTTACATGCTGCTGCACTGTCGCCGCCACCGATAATCGTAGTGGCGCCTTCCAGATCTGCCATAGCCTGTGCTACTGCAATCGTTCCTTTTGCAAAGTTTGGCATCTCAAAGCATCCCATTGGTCCGTTCCAAACAACTGTCTTAGCACCTTTAATAGCATCTGCAAAAAGTTCTGCTGTCTTTGGTCCGATATCCAGTCCTTCCATGTCATCCGGAATTTCACCACGGCCAACTACTTTGAAATTAGCATCGTTAGAGAAATCGTCTGCTACTACAGTATCAACAGGAATCAAAAGTTTAACACCTTTATCTTTTGCCTTCTGCTCCATTTTCTTAGCATAGTCTTTATAATCCTCTTCCAGAAGAGATTTACCTACAGGCTCACCGTTAGCTGCCATAAATGTATATGCCATTCCACCACCGATGATGAGTGTATCTACTTTGTCCAAAAGATTTTCAATAACAGAAATCTTGGAAGAAAC
>CADBSP010000196.1 GCA_902797405.1 uncultured Eubacteriales bacterium
AGAAACCGGTTCAGAATCAGATGCTGATACAGCCGAGGCTGATGTTGATGCAGAGATGAATGCCGATGCAGGGACATCAGCTGAAGGCGATGATCCATGGCAGACCAAGTACATGAGACTCATGGCAGACTTCCAGAATTATAAGAAGAGAACAGCCAAAGAAGTTTCTGACATCAGATCCAGCGCCAGCGAAAAGGTTATGACTAAGATTCTGGATGTGCTCGACAACTTTGAAAGAGCATTTGAGCAAGGCACTACAGATGAAAAATATGCTGAGGGTGTGGAAAACATTTTCAAGCAGCTCCTGACAGTCCTGGGACAAAACGGACTGGAAGAAATGGAAGTACTAGGTGAAGAGTTTGATCCAAACTTCCACAACGCCGCAATCATGGAAGACACAGACGAATATGAAAGCGGTAAAATTTCAGGCATAATCCAAAAGGGTTACACATTAAACGGAAAAGTAATAAGACCACCAATGGTCAAGGTAGCAAAATAAGTAAAGTAAATTATTTATAGAAAAGAGGTATATAGAAATGGCAAAGGTAATAGGAATCGACTTAGGAACCACAAACAGTGTAGTAGCAGTACTCGAAGGCGGTGAACCCGTCGTAATCGCAAACGCAGAGGGAAACAGAACAACTCCATCTGTAGTAGGTTTCGCAAAGAACGGTGAAAGATTGGTTGGCGAAACAGCAAAGCGTCAGGCAGTTACAAATCCTGACAGAACAATCTCTTCAATTAAGAGACATATGGGTGAGGACTATACCATTCAGATTGACGGAAAGTCCTACACACCACAGGACATCAGTGCGATGATTCTTACAAAACTAAAGAACGATGCAGAGGCATATCTCGGTGAAAAGATTACAGAAGTAGTTATCACGGTACCTGCATACTTCTCCGATGCACAGAAGCAGGCAACAAAGGATGCAGGTAGAATCGCAGGACTAGATGTAAAGAGAATCATCAACGAACCAACAGCAGCTTCATTGGCATATGGCCTTGATAAGGAAGCAGGAACACATAAGATTCTTGTATACGATTTGGGAGGCGGTACATTCGACGTATCCATCCTGGAACTGGGTGACGGCGTATTCGAAGTACTGGCAACAAACGGTGACACACATTTGGGCGGCGATGACTTTGATAATGTTGTGATGAACTATCTGGCTGATGAATTCAGCAAAGAAAACGGCGTTGATTTAAGAACAGATAAGATGGCTCTCCAGAGGCTCAGAGAAGCTTCCGAAAAAGCAAAGAAGGAACTCTCCAGCCAGCAGACAACCAACGTAAACCTGCCATTCATCACAGTTACGGATGCAGGTCCTCTCCACATGAACTATGACTTGACCAGAGCAAAGTTCGAGCAGCTTACAGCTGACCTGGTAGAGAGAACAGTAGCTCCGATGCAGAAGGCTATGGCAGACGCAGGGGTAACAACAGCTGATTTGGAAAAGGTTATCCTGGTTGGTGGATCCACCAGAATCCCTGCAGTTCAGGAAGCAGTTAAGCGCGTAACAGGAAAAGAACCATTTAAGGGCATCAATCCTGACGAATGTGTTGCAGTAGGTGCTGCAATTCAGGCAGGCGTATTAACAGGTGAGGTAAACGACATCCTTCTCCTGGACGTAACACCGCTTTCCCTCTCAATCGAGACACTCGGTGGAGTTGCAACTAAGCTGATTGAAAGAAATACAACAATCCCGACAAAGAAGAGTCAGATCTTCTCCACTGCTGCAGACAATCAGACAGCAGTAGACATTCACGTAATGCAGGGTGAAAGAGAAATGGCTGCTGACAATATCACTCTCGGTAGATTCCAGCTTACAGGAATCGCTCCTGCACCAAGAGGAATTCCGCAGATTGAAGTTACATTCGATATCGACGCAAACGGTATCGTAAACGTTAGTGCAAAGGACCTGGGAACAGGAAGAGAGCAGGCAATCACAATCACTTCTTCGACCAAGCTTTCCGACGACGAAATTAATCAGAAGGTAAGAGAAGCCGAGCAGTATGCAGAAGAAGATAAGAAGAGAAAAGAAGGCGTAGAACTTCAGAACCAGGGTGAAAGTCTTGTATACCAGACAGAGAGAACCCTAAAGGATCTGGAAGGAAAGATCTCCGATGAGGATAAGCAGGCACTGGAAACACTTAACGGTGAACTGAGAAGCGCACTTGCTCAGAACAATCCTGACGACATTAGAGCAAAGATGGAAACACTCACAACCAAGTTCAATGAAGTTTCAACCAAGCTCTATCAGCAGGCAGGAGCACAGGCTGATCCTAATGCAGCCGGATTCGATCCAAATGCAGGAGCAGGCTTCGGTGGTGGTGCAGACCCTGGTGCAGGACAATCCAACCCGGCAGACGACAACGTTGTTGACGCAGACTACACCGTAATCGACGAAGACACACCAACAGAAAACTAATTAATAAATAAATGCATTTTTAAAGAGGGAGATACTGTCTGTTGACGGTTTTTGCTCAGGCGACTCTTAGCGATTCGCGAGCGAATAGCGAAGCGAGAGCTTAGATTCGCGCGCTGAGCAATAAGCGAGAGCGGCCGTCAATGGACAGCTATCTCCCTCGTAAAAGAGAGATAGTGTTTGGGCGTTGGCTTTGTGGCAGCGTCCTTTGGAGTTATATATGGCAGATAAACGTGATTTTTATGAAGTCCTGGGACTGAAGAAGGGTGCTTCGGAAGACGAGATTAAGAGTGCATTCCGAAAGATGGCTCTTAAATACCATCCGGACAGAAATCCCGGCGATAAGGAAGCTGAGGAAAAATTTAAGGAAGTAAATGAGGCGTACAGCATTCTCTCAGACCCGGAAAAGAAAAGTAGATACGATCAATTCGGACACGCTGGCGTAGATCCAAATTCGGGATTTGGCGGCGGTGGTTTTGGTGGCTTCGGAGGCTTTGACTTTGGTGGCGGGGGCGGCCAGTGGAACGGAAGCTTCGAGGATATCTTTGATATGTTCGGTGGTATGTTCTCCGGTGGCGGTTTCGGCGGTCGTGCATCTTCCAGAAGAACCGGTCCGCAGAGGGGCCGCGACCTTCAGCGCAATATAACCATCGAATTCGAGGAAGCAGCTTTTGGTGCCAAGAAAGAAATATCGGTCACCAAACTGGTTAAGTGTAAAAAATGTAATGGTGAAGGAACAGCAGAGGGAACAACCAAGCGCACCTGTACCAAGTGTAATGGAACAGGTACGGTTACAACTGTTCAGCAAACAGCTTTTGGTCAATTTCAGAATACCAGAGCCTGCCCCGATTGTAAGGGCCAGGGCTTTATCATAGATACACCTTGTCCTGATTGCAAAGGACAGGGTAGCGTAAAAAAGACCATTAAAATCAATGTGGATATCCCCGCCGGAGTGGATACCGGTTCCGTAATTCCAATTAAAGGACAGGGAGAGCCTGGAGCAAACAACGGTCCATCGGGCGACCTCTACATAGTTATAGAAGTCAAACCGCATAAGATGTTTAAGAGAAGCGGGGAGAACCTATATCTTCAGGTTCCAATCTCCTTCGATCAGGCAGCCCTCGGTGCGGAAATAGTGGTGCCGACTTTGGAAAACAAGGTCATGTATAAAATACCTGCAGGAACTCAACCGAATACCGTCTTCCGCCTAAAGAACAAGGGTATTAAAAACGTGAGAACCGGAAAACCGGGAGACCTCTATGTGGAAGTAATCTTGGAGGTTCCAACCAAGCTAAACGGAAAACAAAAGAAGAGCATTGAAGAAATGGCGAAGGTTGTCGACAAGGATTGCTATCATGAAAAGACGGGCTTTGCTCAAAAGTTAAAAGAGGTATTTGGAATAAAAGGAAAAGAAGCAAATAAAGAATAAATGAATTTCGGAACATTAAACGATAAACAAATAGAAGCGGTCAAACATGTAAATGGACCGCTTCTTATTCTAGCAGGAGCAGGGTCAGGGAAGACAAGTACCATGACCCACAGGATTGCATACCTGATTGAGCAGGGTGTAGAGCCTTGGCGTATTTTGGCTGTCACATTTACGAACAAAGCAGCCAGCGAGATGCGAGACAGAGTGGAAGCTTTGGTCGGAAGCACACGCGGTATGTGGATTATGACTTTCCATGCCATGTGTCTAAGGATGCTGAGGGAACATGCAGACCTCATCGGATACAATAAAGACTTTGTCATATACGATACAACCGATCAAAAGACTCTGGTCAGAAATATTATCAAGGAACTTAACTTGGATACCAAGCTGTTTAAGGTTCCTTATATTTTGGCAGTGATAAGCGAAAAGAAGGAGCAAGGCATCAGCCCCAGGAGATTTGAAGAGGAGTCGAGCAGTGATTTCAGGAGCAAGGCGTTAGTCAACGCTTACTTTAAATACGAAAAGGCATTGAAGGACAATAATGCCATGGACTTTGATGACTTGCTTTTAAATGCAGTCAAACTGCTTAAAAAGGACGAAGCGGTGCTCTTGGAATACCAGGAGCGCTTTCGTTATATCATGGTGGATGAATACCAGGATACCAACCACATACAATACGAGTTAATACATATGCTGGCAGAAAGATATGAGAATATTTGTGTGGTTGGCGACGACGATCAGTGCATATATGAATGGCGCGGAGCGGACATAAGAAACATACTGGATTTTGAAAAGGATTTTCCAAAAACAAAAGTCATTAAGCTGGAACAAAACTATCGTTCCAAGGCCAACATTCTAGCAGCCGCTCATTCGGTTATTGAGAATAACAAGAGCAGAAAGAATAAGAGACTTTGGACGGAGGCAGAGGCAGGAGAGAAGATTACTTACTATCGCGCAGATGATGAAAAAGATGAAGCTCTGTTTGTTGCCAGGGAAATCGAACTCTTGATGAGCTCTGCTGCACAATCTCGACTGACAAATCAAGAAGCAAAGGGAAGAGCTTATAGTGACTTTGCTGTTCTCTATAGAACCAATGCACAGTCCAGACAGTTTGAAGATGCCTTCACCCGTCACGACATTCCGTATAGAGTTTTATCCGGACTAAGGTATTATGATCGCAAGGAAATCAAAGACATCATGGCGTATATGAGGCTTGTGGTTAATCCGAACGACGACCTCTCGTTTAGAAGAATTATTAACGAGCCGAAGAGAGGTGTAGGAGAAAAGACTCTGGATAAGCTCCAGGCTTTTGCAAGAGTAAGAGGGGAGAGCATGCTCGAGGCACTTTCTGATGAAAGCATTCTTCACAGTCTTCCGAGCAAGGCGGTGGAACCTGTCAAAGCCATGGTAGATATTCTTACTCTTTGCCGAGAAGAAGAACCTAATCTCAGGGTTTCAGATATTTACAATCAACTACTTGTTAAAACAGGATATTTGACTGCGCTTGAAAACGAAAACACGATAGAGGCCGATGGCAGAATAGAAAACCTGATGGAGTTTAAAACGGTTATTTTGGATTACGAGGAAGAAGTGAACCGTGATGCGGTTAGAGGCGTATTTCTGGAGGGAGAAGGTTCCGAGGGGATTGAGCAGGTAGAGGATAAACCAACGCTTTCCGGATTCATGGAAAAGTTGTCCCTAATGTCTGAGATAGATAACCATGACGAGAACGAGGATGCGGTAGTGCTTATGACTATGCATAGCTCCAAAGGTTTGGAGTTCCCCGTGGTCTTCCTTCCCGGAATGGAGGATGGACTCTTTCCGGGGCATAG
>CADBSP010000197.1 GCA_902797405.1 uncultured Eubacteriales bacterium
ATTTATTTTGTCATTTATTTCGTCACTTATTTCGTCAGTGTAATTAAGATTCGGTAGAGTTACATAGAAGAAATTATCACTTGCCTCAAAAATAGGCTCTTTCCCAGTATTAGCATATGCTTCAATGGTCCTAGGTATGCCTGTACCAAAATTCTCTACAAGGCCAAGCTTATCTAATATATGGACCAGCTTCGGATTCCTATAAGTCTGGACGCCTTTCATGATATCGTCCATGGTTGCATTAAAAATGCCTCCCGGACTTGTAACCTTTACTCTATCTTCATAGAATTCTATTTTTATGTTAGATCTAATAAAATAGTCTGCATGGCAAAATGCATTAAGAATTATTTCTCTAAGAGAGGCTCCCGGGAATGAGTCTATATCCTTCCTTGTGAAGGACTCTCCATCTATTATTACAGTCGTCGTGTTTAACCTTTCAGCTTGTTCCTCAACTTCATATAGAATCTTGATTAAGCTCCCGGTATGATTCTTCTTTATGCGGAAATTCATTTGTGCATCATATTCCGCAAACTTAACCATTATTGGAGATTGATCAGATAGAATATATCCTAGATTGGTAAAGACACCCTTACCACTCTTTAGTCCCAATGTAGTAAGTAGTCGATCATTACACTCAATCCCCTTCTCTTCAAACACCTTATAGAATTGTTTGAATGTTAGGGACTGCTCTTCAGATTCGGCATCCTCATAGACATAGTTATTTGAGCTCATAATCATCATAAGGATTTCATCTTCTGTTGCTTTTCTTGTACTGCTTCCAACTCGTTTAAAAACGCCGGATGGTTTGGGTCCTTTATCTTTTATATAATAAGGCTTCCTTTTACCTTCAGAAACAACAATGACCAAAATACCATCTTGATTGAATTCAAAATTAACCAAGTTGGTTGGCATCGGATAGAATGCCTCTTGTATCCAATTTCCAAGTTTTTTATCAATCTCATCCTGGCTATTCTTTTGGAATGTCTCATTAACGGAACCATCATCATTAACCCCTACATATATAGTTCCACCTTTTGTATTTAAGAATGCTACGATGGTATTCTTTAGCTCGTCCGTTAATTCTCTTTTAAGTTCTTTCTTATCAGATTCCTTATATTTCATTCCCTCTCCTTTTTTATTTCGTCACACTATTCTTCTGATTATACCACATGACCAAATAAACGCCAGCACCTTTGCAATGAAAAAGCTCCCGATTTATTTTTGTAGCACCTCCATATACCTTCTAACCTCTTCCTCAACTCCGATTAGCCTAGCCATTTTTATCAGTTCTCTGGATTTTAGATGATTAGGAAAATAACCTTGAAGAGCTTGTGTATATATCTGCTTGTCTACGTTGCCTTCGGCCTTTATGAGGTCGCAGATGCAGCGCTCTTTGTTGTATGCAACTACCTCAAAACCTTGAAGCGTCGAAACCCTCTCTGCGCCAGCCATCAAAACCTCGGGCTTCACATAATGGAATCTGAGATTATCAAAGGAGTTTTTTATTCTGCTTACGTTATACCCTTGCGGAACCGTTACATCAATTATCCGCGGCACTCTGTCAGATAGTCCTTGAAAGAACAAAGCCGTCCCATATGAAAAAATCAGTTTGGCACTTCTCTTTTGGATGACAGCATATTCGTCCGGCGACTCGCCTTTAACCGAGTAGATTCCGTGGGATTCTCGCACTAAAAAACCTTTATCAACTAGCTCTCCTATATATGTTCTGTTATTTCCGAGTTTCTGTAGGTCGCTTGTTCTTATCAAGCCTCCACTCTCCTCAGCCTTTTTTATTATGTTATCCACTTTATCATTCATAGCCGCTACCTCACATTCGTGCTTTAATTATAAATTATTAAAGTACGTTTGTTAATATAAGATTTACAAACAACCCAGAGTCGTCAGCTATGCTCTTTTCAGCAACCTTGTTGTGACTCTATAGATTTACCCCCCTTCGCTAGATCTAGTCATAAAAGTGAAATCCTATTATTGCAATCTTCAAGAATGAGGGGTATCTGTTTATATTGGCCACTCTCTTCATTTATTAGATGAAACAGTACCACTCCATCATATCTATCTGTGTTTTTAAGGTATACATGGAATATAAATGGAAACCCTGGTTTTATTGGTCTTTGAATACTAACACTTCTCGAGTTCAGAATGG
>CADBSP010000198.1 GCA_902797405.1 uncultured Eubacteriales bacterium
AGTTCCATAATGTATAGTGCCAGGCGTTCTTGTCTTTTGCTGGAGAAATCGCCTTTCAGGCAGCTATCATCAATCGCGGGTTTTTCTGAGATTTTTTGGAGAAGTGGAATTACGTCTTTCTTTATTCGATCAAAGATCTCATCATAGGTTTTTAGATTAATTCCTGGTTCAAAGCTATCCAGACAGTATTCATACGGATCCATTTCGGGATTGCCGTAAGCGGCCATCTCTCTGACCTTATCGAATACTTTTTTAAGATAGGGGCTGACGACAGCAAGGTCGTGTTCTTCGTTTGCACGATGCCATGCGTCCTGTGTTTTGGTTAAAAGTAGCTCGTATTCTATATATTCCTCTTTTGGAACATTTCTTTTCTTATCCAGATTCTTTCTCATGATCTCCAGGGAACGGGTTTCAATCTGGTTTAATCGGTCCTTATGCTCCCACAAAAAATTCATGAGGTCTTCTGTTTTATCGCCAAATTTGAGATTGTAAATCTCGTCATTTAAAACCTCAAGGGTACATATCCTGTTTGCTGCAGTCTCCGGCGGTGCTATGGTTTCTGCATCATAGAATAGCAAGCAGATTGCATGGTTTATGGCAGCAATCTTCTTTTGCAAATTCTCAAACTCTACCCTCGATTTTTCAAAATCCATGAAGGGCCCCCCTTTCATGACATATAATGAATTCATCTACCTTCACTTAATCAGCTATGGTTTTGTTAACACAGAATAGCCTTTGGATGATTTACAGTTTATATATTTCAGTATATTTTTCCTTCAAGTATTTAATGTATGCATCGTTGGATATTGGCGCACCAACGTATTTCTCCATTATTTCCTTTGATGTAAACAGGCCGCCATATTTCCATATTTTTTCTTTGTTCCAGAAATTGATTAGTTTAAAGTTTCCTTCGGCCACATAGTCATCGATGCATATCTCCTCTTCCATCTTCTGAGTGACCTGAGCGCTGTAAGCATTTCCTAGGGCGTAGACGGGGAAGTACCCAATAGCTCCGAAAGGCCAGTGAATATCCTGAAGCACGCCATTTAAATCATCCGGCACATCTAAGCCCAGGTATTCCTTGTATTTCTGATTCCATGCATCCGGAAGGTCTTTGATTTTAAGTTCGTCGTAAATCATGGCCTTCTCCAATTCGTAACGAACCATTACGTGGAGATTAAAGGTAAGCTCATCGGCATCGATTCTTATGTAGTCTGCTTCTACTTTGTTTACTGCTCTATATACTTCATCAGGAGAGTAGCTTCCAACAGGAATCGGGAATAGTTCTACCAATTCCGGATAGATGTAGTTAATGAAGGTTCGGCTTCTACCAATGATGTTTTCATAGAATCTACCCTGACATTCCACCAGTCCTATAGAAGCGGAGCCATCCAAAACGGTATACGCCAGGTTGTCGGCCTGTCCGGTTTCATAAAGGATATGACCGCTTTGGTTAAGTACCGTGTATAAAGAGGACGCAAAGTTCTTTCTGGAATAACGCGTTGCCATTCTCTCATCATAGTGAGAGCCAAGGAATGTGGTGAACGGATGCTCGGAAGTTGCCAGACCAACTCTGTTAAGGTTGATACCGGTTAGTTCCATGATATATATCGCCAAGCTTTCCTGGTCCTCTGCAGAGAAATCCCCTTTCAGACAGCTATCGTCTACCTGCGGTTTTTCTTTTATTGCTCTTAAAAGCGGTGTTATCTCCGCTCTTATTGCATCAAAAAGAGAATCAAAGATTTCTACATCTATTCCCTCTTCATACTGCTCCAGACAATAGTTATATGGGTCTTTATCCGGGGCGTTATATTTGGCAAAGGCACGAGCCGTCTTTATAATTTCTTCCAGCTTAGGTGCCAGAATACTAAAGTCGTTTTCCTCTCTGGCCATATGCCATGCTGCCTGGGCTTCGGTTAAGAGAACGCCATACCTGCTATATTCTTCCTCAGGAATGTTTTTCTGTCTGTTTACTTCCTTAAGCAAAAAATCGACAGACCTTCTTTCTTTTACAGAAAGCCAGTCTCTGCTCTCATCAAGGTAATTGAGCAAATCCATGGTTTCCGGACCGGTTTTTAGCCTGAATAATTCATCGTTTAGAATCTGTAATGACTGTGCTCTGTTCTCTACGGTGTCCGGTGGCGCCGATGTTTCCCCATCAAAATAAATCAGTGCTGTGGCATGATTGAATGCACATATTCTCTTTTGAAGTCTGGCAAAATCAACTCTGGCTCTTTCTAAATCCATATCTTCTCCTCTTGTTCCGGTCCCCTCTATTACGCTTCTCTTACTGCGCCTTTGTCCCCTTTTTCACAGCATTTATATTTGTCTCTAAAAGGCGCAAGCTACTCTTATTTCTTTTGATGTCTATTCTTCTAAGCTCCTTTTAATAGCGGCGGTTGTTTCTGCTGCCAGCCTGCCTTCGTATGATGTTTCATCGTCTACACAGGGATCCTCTTCAAGCGGTGCTTCCGGTTTAGGACTGTGGTCAATTGGAGTGTGGTCGCCTATTCCCATTGCCTCGCTTATAACTCCGGCCTTTGTTACAAGCTCCGTGATGTCGGATGGCATGTATATTTTGGTTGCACGGCCATCGGCCACGTTTTTAAGTGCATCCAGTCCTTTGTATTTCAGAACCTGCTCGTTGATATTTGCTTCGCGGAGGCGCTTTAGACCTTCGGCTTCAGCCTGGTAAACGAGCTCGATTGATCTAGCTTGACCCTCTGCTACTGCGATTCTGGCTTCCTTTTCGGCCTCTGCTGCCAGAACCTTTGCTTCCTTGTCACCCTTTGCTCTACTTACTACGGCTTCCTGGTGTGCCTGTGCTTCCAGAACAGTCTGACGACGTTCACGTTCTGCACGCATCTGCTTGGTCATTACTTCCTCGATTTCACGAGGCGGTGTGATATTCTTAAGCTCAACACGGGTAACTTTTATGCCCCATTTGTCAGTGGCTTCGTCCAAAATCGCTTCCATCTGCGCGTTGATTTTATCTCTGGATGTCAGGGTCTGGTCGAGCTCCATGCTACCAATGATGTTACGCAGTGTAGTTGCGGAGAGATTCTGAAGACCGGCTATCGGGTTTTCCACGCCATAGGTGTACATCCTGGGATCAAAGACTTTGGCAAACACAACAGAGTCAATGCTTACACTTACGTTATCCTTCGTGATTACAGGCTGTGGCGGGAAGTCCAATACCTGCTCCTTTAGGGAAATCTTCCTTACAATTCTTTCAAAGAACGGGATTTTCAGGTGAAGACCGGCGCTCCAGGTTGTCTTATATTTTCCAAGGAACTCGATGATATATGCCTGCTCCTGTGGCACAATGCGGATGCACATAGCAATAACCGCGATGACAATTATTAGAAAAATTATTAATGCAATAATTGGTCCCATATTATTCCCTCCTTTTACAACATGCTAAGATACTCTTTTGAGCCTGAAAACGAGTATCCATCTATTATACTTTTCGGCTTTATAGCTTTTGTTATTATATTGTTTTATTAAATCTGCGCATGCGAATAACATGACGCCTAATTAATATACCAATAGTATTATTATGGATTAGTTACTATTTGGATAAGGTCTGGCAAATATGTATATCTTTGATACTTATTTATTGTTAAGGTTTGCAGGTTTTACATGGATCAAAGCCTTTTTCTATTACTTTATCCCTAGTAGTAACAATATCTTTTCTATTCTGTGCCTTCATTTCCCCAACCCACTTACAGCCTGGGCGGTGGAATTTACCCGTGTTTATATTTAATACGTAACTGGTTCCTCCAGGAACAGTTTCCGGGATTTCATATTTACTACCTGATGATGATTCTCCATTATTTGTGTTGGTGTTGGTTTTGGTTGTACTTCCACTCACGTTTGTTGCTGCATCTGAAGGGTTAAAAGGAATAATATCCTTTTCCATTATTTTTTTAACCGTAGCATCGCTAATCGCTGCAGGTCCTCCGATTATTACACTTCTTTTTATGTTTCTTTCCTGCACAAATTTCTTGGCGTGGTTGAAGGAACTGTTTGAAACTAATACAATTGGAGATTCATACAGCATAGCTACAGGAGCTCCGGAAAGGCCGTCAGGAAAGTTGAGCCCGGATGCTAAACCTATGGATTCCGCATTTGGATAGAACTTTTTTGCTACCTGATAAGACGTTTCCCAACGATTACTACCAGCAACTCTTTCAACCGATCCGTATTTCTTCAGTTCGGTTTCGACGGCTTTGCTTACTGCAGCTTCTCCTCCAATTATGTAGAACTTCTTTACGTGGCTTGTGGCAATCCATCCTATTTGATCTCTACTAAGTGTATCACCAACTAATAACAAAGGTTTTCCTGCGGCGCTTGCAGAAAGACTATCTGCAAATCCTTTGCCGGAAGCAACCAAAAGCCCTTCTTTTTCCATCCTGCTGTAATCCGCTCGTCTATTTGTGATGTCTGCGGGAGAACCTGTTAATAGGCATTCCTCCAGGATAGCCAGGTTTGTTGTGTATCTCTGTGTCCCCCATATTCTCCACACGGTATATCCTGCACCATCCTTGCTGAAGGCGTCTATATGGGATTCTATTCCGTCACTTATTGCAGCTGGACCCCCAAGCAAATACACCGTGCCACCTGGCATTAATCTGCTTCTTATGTATGATAATACCTTTGCCTCATTTGATGAATTAATGAGCATAAGTGGTGCGTTTTTTATTTTTGCTAGATATCCACCGGAAAGTGCATCTGGAAAGTTGGTTCCACTGGCTAAAACAATGTTTTCGTATTTTCCATTAATATTGAACAAAGTGTCTGCAGCGGCAAATGAGGTTCCATACCTGTCATTGCCTGCTACACGTGTGTTGTAGATTGTTTCTTCTTCTGCGATTGCTATGGTAGGTACAGTTGAAATGAAAATAAGGATTAGAGTTAATAGGATTGATAAAAGTTTTCTGCTCTTCATGATATTCCTCCCTCTTTAAGCCACGCTTATTATCACAGCTAGCTCTATATTCACTTAATTATATCATTAATAGCCCACAATGTCTCTAATTGCATGTAATTGTGTATGACACTTACGCGCAATTATATATGTCACGTGCATGCGATTGCGGAAAAGTATTTACTCGAAATCACTGTCCGAAATCCTGGCAGAGGACCAATTAGAGGACCAATTAAATGTGGCACATGCTTGCTTTATAATAGCACGTCAATCCTTTAGCGAAATACTTTTAGCGAATTGGCATTTACTTTTTTTGACAATTCTGTTATAGTATAATTGATTTACATATTTTTACTTTTAATATAATTATATCCAGTTTTGCATTATGTTTTAGCAAGGAGGCTTTATACATGTTTAACTTTAAACTACAGGCAGAGGAAGAGCTCTTTCGTGTCAACCAGCTCTTAAGCCAATTGCCTGAAATATCAAATAAACCCAAAGGTTACGTAGTTAAACACGCAAGCACTAAAGGTACTACTTATTCTTTGTGTGAGATTGTTACGGATTCCGAGGGCAAAAGATACAAGACTACTAAATTTCTTGGAGATGAATCAAGCCAAGAACTACAGAATGAAAAGAATCTGGCTTATGTATATGAATTAAGAAAAAGGCTAGCTGCCAATTCTATATTACTAGAGAGAATTATCAAAACATATAAATCATTTAACGAGGAATCAATCAACAGTGCTATTTCTGCGGGATTACGGGATATACCATTTCGTGGAGTAAACGGCTATATTTATCCGAAAACTGCATTATTTTCTTGGGCAAACCAACCGTATGAGACAAACCCTTTCCCTAGAGAGCAGAACCACTATAGCATAAGCGGTAAAGCTTTTAGATCTAAGGCAGAGGTGATAATAGCAAATTCCCTAGATTTTTATGGCATCCCATATAGGTGTGAGGAAAAAATAATATTAAAAAATAAGGACGGCTTCAAGGAGACAAGGTATCCTGACTTTACCATAATCACTCCTTCCGGAAAGAAAATATATTGGGAGCATTTTGGTATGCTGAAAAAAAGTGACTATTCAGAATCCACTGGAGAAAAATTACATCTATATGCCCTAAATGATATTATACTGTGGAAGAATTTAATCGTTAGTATTGAAACAAAAGACGGAGAAATTGATAATACATCCATTACTTTTATGATTCAATCTTTTATCATGAAACACTTCTCATAATCAGGTCAAAATATGCATTGTAGGAACGTTTAGGTGCGAAATAAAACAAGCGCATGGAATTCAGGCATACTTAATTGCTTCCTAAAACCGTATCGAAAATTTTAAACCACGCTAAAAGTCATCAGCGGGGATTCAGTGCACATAACTCATTAATGTTCTGAGGTGCAATTCTCTGTTTTTTGATTTTGCACCGGTGCAGATTTCGTTTTTTGAATTCTGCACCTCAGAAGCTCCCTCTTCTTTCAATTCTGAGGTGCAATTCTCTGTTTTTTGATTTTGCACCGGTGCAGATTTCGTTTTTTGA
>CADBSP010000199.1 GCA_902797405.1 uncultured Eubacteriales bacterium
CTGTTTTTAAAGACTGTGAAGGGCTGATGCGAAATGTTGACGCCGTCACTAAGTTTCTATCTGAAAAATACGACGACCCAAGAAGAAGCCTTCATCTTATTCCCACCAAGGATAACAAGTCCTGGTTCATAGATGAAGAAGGAAAGCATTGGCGCGTTTACGATTTTGTTGAAGGAAGTGTTTGTCTTCAGTCGCCTCGTTCGCTGGAAGATTTCAAAAACAGCGGTGCTGCTTTTGGAAACTTTCAGGCAGCTCTTCTGGAATTCCCTGCAAGTACATTATCGGAGACCATTCCTAATTTCCACAATACTCCCGCCAGATACGTACAATTCAAGGACTCACTGGAACGAAATGCATCCGGAAGGCTTAGCGAGGTAAAAGAAGAGATTGATTTCATACTCTCTAGAGAAGACGACGCAACCTATCTGCAGTCAAGGCTTACTAGTGGAATTCTTCCTCTTAGAGTAACCCATAATGATACAAAATTAAACAACGTACTCTTTGATGCAGAAACCAACGATGCGCTTTGCATCATAGACCTCGATACCATCATGCCCGGGCTCATCGCATATGACTTTGGTGACAGCATCAGATTTGGAGCTTCCACCGGTGCAGAGGATGAGAAGGATCTCTCCAAGATAGAGATGAGTCTGGAGCGCTACAAAGCCTACTGCGATGGATTCATTCCGGCATGTCCGGGAATAACACCTGAGGAAATTAGGTCCCTCCCCTATGGCGCTAAAATCATCACCCTGGAAAACGCACTTCGTTTTTTGATGGACTATATCGATGGGGATACATACTATAAAATAGCGCGCCCCGAGCACAATTTGGACAGAGCGCGCACACAGATTAAACTGGTTTCTGATATGGAATCTAAATTTGATCAAATGATGGAAATTGCTGAAGCATTTATCAACAATTGAAATTCTTTAAGTAGTCGCTAACAGTTACGGCGTCCTGTGAAACAGGAAAAAGCATTAGCCCTTAACACCTCCGGAGGTTAGTCCCGCTGTGAGGTGTTTTTCTATGGTCATAAAGAGTATTACGACCGGAATGGTCGCCAATACCGATGCAGCGAATAGATATTGCCATTCTATCATGTTGAATGATGAGAACTGAGTGATACCTACTGTGATCGGTCTGAACTGTGCGTTAGAGATAAGCACCGTGGAAATCGTATATTCGTTCCATGCGTTTATAAATACGAAGATCAGGGCTGTAACTATTCCCGGTGCAGCCATTGGCACGAGTACCTTGGTTAGCGCGGAGACAGTTCCGCAGCCGTCGATTAATGACGCCTCCTCCATCTCAGGAGATATTGCAACAAAGGTTCCTCGGAGAAGCCAAATCGCAAATGCCTGGTTAAACGCAGCATTTATAAGCATTAGACCAATTAGCGAATTGTTTAAATGAAGCGTGGTCATGAGCTGTGAGATGCCGATTAGAAGCACAACAGGCGAGAACATCTGGCTTACTATAACAAAGCCAAGGAAGGCGTTTTTGCCTTTAAACTTCATCCTGGCCAGAGCATAGGCCGCCGGAATACCACAGAGCATCGCAATAGCTGTTGCTCCACCTGCGACTATAAGTGAGTTAAGCAGGTATCTGGCAACACCGCGGTGCAGTATATCAACCAGGTTCTGCCACATCCAGGTAGTCGGAAGGATGTGGAGGAAATGCATATCCAGCGTCTCCGCATTTGATCTCAGTCCCGTTATTAGCATTACGAAGTACGGATAAACAGTAACTACGCAAACGACTATTACGAATGTATAGAGAAGCATGCGAAGTAGCGTGTTTTTGATGGAGCCGCGTCTAATCATTATAGCGGCGATAATCATAATGCCAATGGATAAATAAAGCAGGAAGAGCATTCCCGACTGGTGGATGTCTAATTTACTCACCATGCTCTCCACTTTTTCGCCTGCAGTTCCATTGAAAAGGAACTTATCCATCGCGGCAAAATACTCATCCTTACCCTCTTCCAGTTTTCCACTCGTGTATAATCCCAGCCTTCTGGAGAATGAAAGCTTATTAGCCATGGAGATAACCGGCACCAAGATAAAGCTCATGATTGCCGAAACCACCGAGAGTCCACGGAAGAATTGCTGCCTGGGAGGAAGGTTCTTATTCAAGGTTTCCCAGGTTCCGTGCAAGCCGAGCACTGCGGCTATTACAGAGAGTGCAGCAAAGAAAACGACAGCCAGGAATATCTTATCTGTTGGTAGTCCCGTTCCAAGGAAACTCCACATCGACTTACCCTGTGCCTGTTCGATTGTAAATGCAACGAGGCTCGTCTTCTCGCCCTTTGATGTAGTGCGCTCGGTTACTTCTTCCTTTATCTCTACCTCGAACCCTTGAGCGCGATAATCATCTGCTATTGCCTCGACCTCTGCCTTTACCTCTTTATATGTATCATCTCCAACAAAGGTGTTGGGGGATTTCTTTGTATAGATGCCTGTTTGGAATGTATAAATTGGTAGGCTTGAAATAAGTATTGTGAGTGCCAGTCCTATCAGAAGGATGATGAGTGACAGGCGGTTCTTTTTTCTTAGTTCCGGATTCATGACTCATCCTCCTTTCTAAGCACGCCAAACATGTAGATGCTGGCGCAGATACAGAGGATTACGAAACCGATTACAGACAGCGCTGACGCCGGCCCCTTCCTTCTCTCATAGAAACTTAGCATATATAGATACGTAATCAGCGTGTCCGTCTTATTGGCCGGAGCACCCTTAGTCATGGTGTAAATGATTGGGAATGAATTGAATACATAGATGATATTAAGCACCGTGCTCACCGTGAGCGCAGGCTTAACCAGCGGAATTGTCACATTTCTAAGTTTGCTCCAAAATCCTGCACCGTCCACTGTGGCTGCTTCATAAAGAGCGGGATCGATAGACTGAAGCCCCGATAGCACGCAGAATGTGACAAATGGTACGGTAACAAAGATACCTACTCCGCATTCCCAAATAAATTCAACACTATAAGAAGACCTCCAATTGATGGCTTGGTCGATTACGCCTGTGTTCAAAAGAATATTGTTTAGATTACCGTATTCATATTTGATGATATAGTTCCAGACGGATGCTTGTATAACCAGTGATGTTGCCCACGGAAGAATAAGTACTGACCTGGCAATCTTTCTTCCACGGAACTTCTGATTAAGCACCATTGCGATTGTAAAACCTAGAACTGTTGAAATACCAACAACAGAAATCACCCAGAAAAGAGTGTTTCTCATAACAATACCAAAGGCCGGTAAGCGTACAGCATCAATATAGTTCTGGAAGCCTATAAAGTCGCCAACAACACCGGACTTGGAAATCTCACTAAAAGAGAGCTTGAAGACAATAAAAATAGGAAATACAACAAAGATTGATACTAATAATATGCTTGGCAAGAGCCATACATATGGTTCCCATTTAGTACGATTCATGTGGATCCCTTAATACAAGAATTAAAAATAACTTTTATAAAGGTATAGATACTTTGGTTATAACTATAAAACTGTATTTATATAAAATACCGCGGAGCCAGAATATCTGGCTCCGCGAAAAACAATTATTTTGTCAAATCAATTATTTCGTAAGTTCAGCCTGCAATGCGTCGAGTCCTTCTTTTACGCTTGCGC
>CADBSP010000200.1 GCA_902797405.1 uncultured Eubacteriales bacterium
ATCATATCAAATCCGTCGCTTGCGTCCATAAACTCACCGGGACCAGCAGAAGCAGGGAGATAGAAGAGCTTTACTTCTCTTGGTATGAACTCTATGATCTCGGCAGTCTTCTTATTGTATTTGCCGGAAGCTAATAGGAGTTCTATATATTCATCAACCTTTGCCCTGCCTTCATCATTTAATAGGGTGATAGGGTGTTCAGGCGTATCTCCGTAGTAGCGGTCATAGATATCCGTAATTCCAAGTATCTTAGATATAGCCATAAGAGTACTTGCATTCGGCTCGGCTAAACCTTTCTCCCATGCGGATATAGTCTTGTTGGTCTTATCTATGCCCATTTTATTCAGTTCTTCGGCTACCTTGGGCTGGGAAAGATGCTTGTTTTTCCTTGCCTTGGCGAGAATATCTCCTATAGAATTCATAGTGCACCTCCATTTCAAATTAAGGGTATCATTTTCCTATATGGCATTATACTACAAGGAATATGCAAAATCAAGAAAAAATCTCAAACATTTAGATAATAATTTCAAAATAGCGCTTGACATCTAACTGATTTAGATATACAATTCTCTGCAGAGCTTAGGTCACCGGTGTGATGATCAGGCTTGTTAAAAACATATTCAGAAGCTCACGATTCTGATGAATGCCTGATGAAGCGGGGCAGGATTCATTATATGACAGATAGCATAGCTTCAATGCGTCGGAACTTATCTGTCTGTACTCATGAGCGGTTTTCGTTTCCCTTTACCGCTCCGGTGATGATTATATTATTGTTGCTTGGGAGGTATTATAGCTGATGAGCAGAAAGAGCAAGACCAGAAAGCGCTATGTGTGTTGTCCCGCATGTGGCGAGATAGTGTTCAAGGGGACGGTTGCTGAATCAGAGCACATTTGTCGTAAATGTGGAGCTACGATAGAAGCATTGGTCAAAGATGGAGTAGTGGTTGTTTATGATATTACCGACAATGTTTTGGATGAATCTACAGTTCACAGGTTATCGACATATCTTGAAGCAATGGATAAACAGACTGTGAACTGATTCTTGTATGAGTAGCTAAGCTACAATGTTTGATTGACCATAAGTACATTGTACTTTGGATATATTATTATAACTGAATATTATGAGATATCGGATGAACCATGTGGATCGGACGAAACCTGATAGCACGCTGCACGGTCACTTATGTGATGACAGTTGCGGTCTGCACTTTGGGCGGGAATAACGAAGGGCAGGCTCCGGTATCAAGAGTTTGTGATGAGTTGGACTTGACGAGTTGGTGTAGAGGCTGTCTGTATTTACAGGCGGTTGTCCCAAGGGAATCATTAGGAACCGGACAAAACGGAAGCAATTTACCTTTAAGGTAGAAGTGTTTCTAATTACGGATACGCTTATTTTGGCGTATTTGGATTATTAGGATAACTATACCTTTTAGGATTATAAGATTGCGTATTCTGTTTTGCCCGGTTCTTTTTTTGTGTTTTTTTAGAACAGCGAAACATTAGAATATTACGGATTGCTTCCGTTTTGTCGGTTCCGGAAAGGAGCCGAACATGAGGAGGCATTTTTTTATTTATAGGAATAAGAATCCACCTTTCTGAATGCGAACTAAGTTCGCAAAAAAATATTTTGATTTTTTTCAGATTGAAGAAGAAACGCAGAGTTTTTATGAAACCTCAAGCGTTTCAAGAGTCAGAACGGGATGAATCCAAGAAAGGTGGTTTTTATTATGAAAGATGAAAAGTATTATGAAATGTATGCTAATGCATATGATTACGAAGAAAGACGTGAAACAGGTAAGCGTATCAAACAGGCTTGTAGGGAGGCGGGTTTTAAATTGGTAGATATAGCGTTGTCATTGGGAATTGATCCAAAATCGTTTTATAAGATTATCTCTGGCGAGGTTGAATGTAAGACAAAATATCTTTATGAAATTTCACAGCTTACAGGAAGGAGTACCGATTATTTTTTATTTGGAAATGAGAAATCGGAGGGGCTTGAGGATATCGTTTCGATATGTCAGGATATATCTGTTAAGGATATGAAACGTGTCAAGAAGATTCTTGTGGCGTTTCTTGATCAGTCATAATTTTATTTTTTGATAGATTAAGTATGTTTTGATATGTTATGATTTATATGTCTTGAACCGATATTATGCTATATGCTATCAAGATTGATTCTTGGAGGTGACCGATGAAAGATTTTATGAAGGATTATGTTTTATCACAGTTAAAGAGGGACGGAATAGATTTAAGAGATGATAGCTTCTATTATATGCCTGCCTATGAGAAATACGGAAATGAGTTTATTCTCGGAGTGGAGAAGACCTCTATAACTACAAAGTGGTATATAGAAAAATATATTTTGGATGATCAGCGACGTGAGAAGCTTTATGGCAGTGTCTATAGTTTCGGAGTCTTTAGAGAATATACCGATGTAGAGGAAACTATAGATAATCTTTGTGAAGAGTTAAGACGGTATGATAATAGAGAAGATGAAAATGAAGTGAAAAGAAGTCTTTTTAGAAATGATGGGAAAATGGGTATAGTTGCGTGGATTAAAGAATCATTATCCATTGATGTAATGAGTGACTCATATAATATAAGAGACAGATATAAAATTTTATACTTATTTTACACCATTCAAAAAGAATTGGGAATAGAAATAAGAATGTTGCTAAAAAGACCCACGCTTGAAAATATGGATCGTAGATTTATAGGAAGTCAAAATAATAATGGTGATATAATAGGCAGAATTAAAGATGAACTTACAAAGGAAGTTCAGGATATATTTAGAGAAGATATTATGACTACGCTCTTAAAAGTTGTAAAAGAGTGGAAGGTGCTTCTTCTGATGATTAACCAGCACTTGATGGTTGATGCTCATGAAGTCAATGTTGAAAATTTGACAAGAATATTGAATGAGACCAATCAAATGGTAGAATTTTACAAAACGAATAATTA
>CADBSP010000201.1 GCA_902797405.1 uncultured Eubacteriales bacterium
CAGGGACATATCCTCGAAGCATTCAATGCTGTCCGGTTCCAGTCTTCTCTCAATAGTTTCTATCATCTCTTCAAGTCTTCCGTCCAGGTCCTTATTGGAAACAACTACTGAAACGTTGTCTATACCGCTCGGCATGTGCTCGAAATTGCATCCGAACTCATCCAGTATTTCCAGGATACGTTTAACATAGCTACGTTCTCTAGCCATCATATTCTTATAAATACCAATAACCGTGAAGTCCTTCTTTCCTGCGATACCCGTTATGATGTCATTGCTTTCTTTGTCCTCATGGTGAGCTTTGATGATTGTGCCCGGGTCATCAGGAAGATTGGTATTTTTGATGTTGATTGGAATGTTAGCGATTCTGGCAGGGTGAATTGCATCTTCGTGCAATACCGATGCACCCATGTATGAAAGCTCTCTAAGTTCCTTATATGAAATTTCGTGTATGGGCTTTGGGTTGTCTACAATATGCGGATCCGCCATAAGGAAACCGGAAACATCAGTCCAGTTTTCATAGATGTCCGCATCGACCGCTCTGGCAACTATAGAACCAGTAATATCTGAACCTCCTCTGGAGAAGGTTTTGATATTGTCTGTTCCGGCAACCGTTCCATAGAAGCCGGGTATCACTGCGCGTTCATGTGCCTTAAGCGTTTCTTTGATTGCATTATTGGTTTCTTCTTCAAGGAGCTTTCCCTTTTCATCAAAGAAAATCATATCTGCGCCGTCAACAAAGTCATATCCCAGATAAGCGGAAATGAGCTTGGCGCTCAGGTATTCCCCCCTGCTCGCGACATAGTCCTTAGTGCAGCCTTCCTGCATATTCTTCTTAATAGTTTTGAATTCCGCCTGGAAATCCACGTCGGCACCCAGATTAATTGCAGTCGATGTAAATCTGTCCTGAATAACCTGGAGTAGCTGATCGTATGGAAGTTTATGTTCCATATGCGTATAACAAAGATAGAGGATATCCGTTATTTTATTATCTTCCTCAAAACGTTTTCCCGGTGCAGAGACGATTATGTATCTGCGTTCCGGATCCGCCTCAACTATGTCTTTAAGCTTACGGATTTGAATGACATCCGCCGCGGAAGAACCGCCAAATTTTGCGACCTTAATTCCCATAACTACACTTTCTCTCCTTATAAAATAATTACCCCTAATAATACAACTTTTACGGCATAACTGCAACACCACCAGAGGAAATCAAAAAGGCGCCTGATGAAAACAAAAAGGCGCCATATAATAAACATGAATCCCGTACTCGTCGCAAAGAAGCAGTGGATAATCCTCGCGGCAAGTGACCCGACTCGAGAACTCGCGCCGGCTTCGCCATTCTATGCGCTCAGACACTCGAGTCGGTGAATCACGTGCCTTGCTCGGAATAACCTACTGCTTCTAGGTTGCTCCTCGTAAAGGGCGTCCTGTTTATTATATGGCGCCTATTATTGGCTTTTAACTGGTTGTTTTAGTTTTATAGTTAGGCCGTTAATATGCTTTTCTTGGTTTACAGTTCGGCTTTTAATTCTTCAACTTTGTCCAGGCGTTCCCAAGGAAGATCTACATCCGTTCTTCCAAAGTGTCCATAGGCCGCAGTCTTTCTGTAAATCGGTCGACGAAGATCCAGGTCTTTGATGATGGATGCCGGTCTAAAGTCAAAGTGTTTGTTCACGATTTCGGCCAGCTTATCATCCGGAAGCTTCCCTGTTCCAAAGGTATCTACCATTACGGAAACAGGCTTTGCTACCCCGATTGCATATGCTATCTGGATTTCGCATTTGTCCGCGAGGCCTGCAGCAACCAGGTTCTTTGCTGCATGGCGAACCGCGTAGGCCGCTGATCTATCCACCTTGGTCGGATCCTTCCCAGAGAAACAACCGCCGCCATGTCTGGCATAACCGCCGTAGGTGTCCACAATAATTTTACGGCCGGTCAGTCCAGAATCCCCATGAGGTCCTCCTATCACAAAACGACCTGTCGGATTCACAAAATACTTTGTTTCATCGTCGAGCAAATCCGGGGAGATGCAAGCTTTGATTACCTTCTCGATAATATCTTCCCTGATTTGTTCCTGGCTGACGTCCGGGTCATGCTGAGTAGAAACAACCACCGTGTCTATACGCTTCACTTTATCGTCGTCATATTCAACCGTGACCTGTGCCTTTCCGTCGGGTCTCAGGTACGGCAAGGTTCCATTCTTCCTGAGTTCCGCTAGTTTTAGCGTGAGCTTATGCGCGGTAGCAATCGGCAAGGGCATGTATTCCGGAGTCTCATTGCATGCGAAACCGAACATCATCCCCTGATCTCCGGCACCTACTATATCCGCGTCATCCTTTTCCAAACCGCGATGCTCCAGCGCCTCATCTACACCCATTGCAATATCGGAAGACTGTTCATCAATTGCGGAAAGCACAGCACATGTGTTTCCATCAAACCCGTATTCTCCCTTATCGTAACCGATGTCTTTGATTACGCTTCTTACGATCTCAGGAATGTCGATATAGCACTCGGTACTTATTTCACCCATAACCATTGCGTAGCCGGTTGTTGCGGTGGTTTCGCATGCCACTCTACCCATAGGGTCCTTTTCCATGATTGAATCAAGTATTGCATCCGATATCTGGTCACATACCTTATCCGGATGCCCTTCTGTAACGGATTCTGAAGTAAATAGTTTTTTCATTTTAGTCACCCTCTATTACCTTATCATACATTTTGTTATATGCTATAATCATAAAATCATATATAGGATACATACTGAATACCCTAAAGTCAAATAGGATAAACTCTGGTTTTTTAGAAATGAACAGTAAGGAACATGCGACTTTTACAATTGTTCATGGCGACTTGCCTTTAAGCCCCGGAATTGCCGGTGGTGATTTTGTTATGGCGGAAGCAACCGATACAAGACTTATGGGAGTTGTCGGGCTTCATGTTTTAAGAAGACAGAAAAATGAAGATTTCCATCAACTGTTCTATCTGGATTTCGAGGAGTACGGTCTGGATGAATATAGAAGCTACCACATTATTAACGATACCGACGATTACATGGACCTTAGCAATAATCAAAATAACGTTGATGGAATTTACTCCGACTTTGATGATGATTTCCCTGAAATCATTAGTAGAATCGAAGATGTAGAGCGGGATATGGCCGACCTATTTGGAGGTTTAGGCGGTGTTTTCCAGGAAATCACCGAAGAAGAAGCCATCTTTCTCATTAAGGATGCTGTATCCGTGGGTGAAAAATACGATGTGGAATTACCCGAGGGAATCGAAGAATATGGTATGATTCTGGATTCCCCGCTTTCCTTTGGCGAAGATGAGAAATCAAAGCTTTGGAGAAAAATCTGTATAACCCCGGACCCCGATTATGAGGTAATAAATTATTTCATTATGAGGCACGCGGCAATGGACATTGATGGAAGGGATTATCTAGGCATTCCCGAGCAAAGCTATAATATGTTTGTGATGACAGAACCGGGTACTCTTTATCGAAACGAAACGAAATCCGTGGACGAAGGTAAGAATAGTTTATCTTTGATTCGGGATTATTATTCGACTTCACTCATTTCGGATGACACCGGATTTAGACTCATAACCGCCAATATTTCTGTCGCAGGACCAAAGGTCATTTCCTATGACCTGATAGATGATATGCGAATAACGCCTTGGGAATCGAGACTTATTTTGGCCAGAAATGAATACGTTTCCTATGCGAAGTTAAAGGGAAAAACCGCCGGCATCGAACTTGCAAAAATCATACGCTCACTCTATCCAAAGGCAGAAAGTCACCCTCATCCAAAAGGAAACCTTTTTATGCTTTTAAGTAGCGATAATTCACATGCCGCCAAAAGAATCTACAGGTTGGATGACGACGTTTGTGCCTCTATTTACATACGATTCAATGGAGAAATCCTGGTTGCGGGAAGCGATCTGGAGCAAGTGCACTTTTATGAGAGACTAATCGAGAATATTGCGGAAACTTATAGGTTTTTATATTACCATGTTGAAAGATATTCCTTCCCGGAATCCACCTTGGGATATTATGTGAGAGAAGACTATGGTGAGTTCAATAGTTTTTTGGAGTATTTACAATTTTTAACCAGCAACCAGACCGTTTGAATTATGTCAACCATCGTTCTTTTTTGCAAGACCACTTTTCAACATATCGGAATCGTCACTTTTCAACAAAAACCGCACTTATCCACAAGAGTCCAAAAAATCGTATACGATTTTTTACCAGTTGCCATGTGGATAAGTGGTCGACATGAAACATTGTAATATCAAGCAAATCACCTAATCATTTTTTTGTCAATAGGGACTTATCCACAGATTTTCAGAGAAAATAAAGAGTCCTTTGTTCGATAGTAAAATCCTGTAAAACCTACATCAAAAAAGTCAAAAAGGCTTAAAAATAAAGAAGTCGCTAAAGTAAACGGAGTAAAAAATGGAAACAAAGAAGATATATTTAAAAGACAGAAATCTGTCAGAATTACAAACCACTGTCTTGACAGCGGATATTTACGAAAAGGATAACAACGATGCTATTCTCACCTTTTCTGAAACTGTATTCTTCCCTGGCGGCGGCGGACAAAGCTGCGATACCGGAAAAATCACTTTTAAAACCGATCCAAACTCCAATGGAAATAAAAGCGATGCAATTACATTGGATATTGTAGAAACATTCGAACATGGTGGCATCGTATATCATCATGCAAAGGATGGTGCCAAGTATATTGAAGCCTCTACCATCGCCCCTGGAACGGAATGCGAAATCGAGCTTGACTGGGATCGTCGCTTTGACAATATGCAAAGACATTGTGGAGAGCATATACTTTCCGGCGTGTTTTATGATTTGTATGGTGGCGTTAATCGCGGGTTTCATATGGGTGACGAATATATGACAATCGATATCAGCTTGGAGGACAAAGATGAATTCGTCGGCAAGGAAGTCACCTGGGATATGGCTTTGGCAGCGGAGCTTAGGACAAATGAGATTATCTGGAGCAACCTTCCTGTTATCCCCCATCATTTTGATACACGTGAAGAAGCTGAAAAGATGCCTCTTAGAAAGAAGCTTGCGATAGAATCAGACATCACTATAGTAACCATTGGTGATGCGTCCAACCCGGCAGATTCTGTGGCTTGCTGCGGGACTCATCCGACAACCACTGGACAGGTCGGCATGCTAAAGATTTACAAGGTCGAGCCGAACAAGGGTATGTATCGCATCTTCTTTGATGCCGGGAAAAGAGCTTTAATGGGGTATCGCGAGAGGTTCGAAATCCTCGGAAGATTGGAAAAGGATCTCTCCGCAGGTGTACCGGATTTGATTGATAAGTATTATGCCAAGCAGGAAAAACAAAAGGAAATCCGCGACAGACTTTACCACCTGACCAAGGATGTACAGAAAAAGGAAGTTCAGCGCATTAAGGATGCTAAGGCATCTAACGCTGATAGCGATGGCTCGTTCTTATTTGAATATAGTGTGCTTACTATTGATGATGTAATTGATATAGGAAGAGAGTTGGAAGGTGAACTTCCCTACATGCTGTTCCTGCTTCATGAACCATCGAATACACTACTTCTATTCTCCGATATTCATGATTGCGGAAAGATGGTGAAGGATAACGCCTCAGTATTCAACGGAAAAGGTGGCGGTAATCAAAAATTCGCCCGTGCGATTTTCACTCGTCGCGATGACCTGGATATGTTTATTGCTGCAGTTCGTAATTTGATAAGGTAATAAGGCTTATATTTAAAAGGGTGCGCACTGCACCCTTTTTATCATCTATACATTATTGCTGCTATTATTATTCCAAATACCATTCCCGAAAAAACTTGGAGTGGTGTGTGTCCCACCAACTCCTTTAGCTTATCCTCCGGGGGCAAATCCGTTCCTGTCATAGTTTCTATGAACTCGGTAAGATCATTAATCGCCTTAGCCTGCTTCCCTGTTTCTAACCTCACGCCTCTGGCGTCATGCATTACAATTACGGCTACGATAAAAGCTATGGCAAACTCCACGGAATCCCAGCCGGTAGTTAATGCAACTGCAACAGCGACAGAAGTAACCGTAGCCGAGTGACTGCTTGGAAATCCTCCATCACCGAATAATCTCTCCAGCGAGAATTCTTTGTTAACAACCAGATTGATAATCGTCTTTAGCACCTGGGAGACAGCCCAGGCGACAATGCCTGTTATGAGTATTTTATTGGATAATATTAGTTCAAACCATTCTTTCATACGTTGCCCATTATACCATAAGACGCCCGTTTTTTGTAAGTACAAAAGAACTATGACCGAGAATTCATCAAATGTCTTAATGATGGCTCGCCCAATTAATGATGCCCTTGGTTATATAACTCCTGATAGAGCGAGTCCCATAAGAACAAAGGTGGCGAGTAAAACCAGCGACACTATCAAAACACCCTTCTTGGTTGTCCCCTTTCCTGATGCACTTTCCTCAATCAGGTGTGCCTTTCTAAGAGAGTTAACAATCGGCTTATAAAGAAGCATGGCCAAAGTAGCATTGATTCCACCTTTGATCAAGTTGAATGGGAGGAAGACAGTGGCGAGCATTCCGGCGACAACATTTCTAGGAACATTCATGTATAGCGGAGTGATGAGCCAATTCCAAAGAATCATTACTCCTGTCATAACCAGGACTCCTGTAATCAGTCCCATAATTGCCCCGCTCATCTTACGATTTCTGTGGTAAATAACCGCAGCAACACATGCGAAGGAGCAGCTGGCCAAGACATTCATAATGAAGCCAATCGGCCCGGTGCTGCTAATTGTAATCATTTCAATAAATGATACAACCACTGAGATAATCAGTGCCGGAATCGGCCCCATCATGAAACCGCCAATTACGATTATGACATCCTTTAGGTCAAACGAAAGAAAGCCCGACACCATCGGGAATACGCTGGAAATAAGTTTTGCAACAAAGGCGATTGCGCACAGCATTCCCATTGCAGCAAAAGTCTTCGTGTTCATCTTTCTTTCACTGCGATTAATAGTACCTACGTTGTTTTTGTCCATAGAAAATACCTCCATTTCGGACTCTACCATCTTTCAAGATGAGTCCCTAGAGGTATATCAAAACATGGCCTCAAAAGAACCCCACCTTTTCCCATCCGGACTAATCCATTCAGGATATCACCGTCGGTTCCGGAATTCCACCGGATCGGCCTTTC
>CADBSP010000202.1 GCA_902797405.1 uncultured Eubacteriales bacterium
AACATCATTAAAGAATAATAAAATCAAAACTACTCGTTTAGCTGGACAAACAGCTTTAGATACTAACCTTCAGATTCTAAAGAACTGTGCCAAAGGGGCAGATGGTTTATTAGTTGCAACAGCAACCAATTTTGCAGACAGTTTATCTGGATCATCAGTTGGTAAACCTATGCTTCTAACCAGGAATGGAAAACTGACAGATAGTCAAAAGAGTTGGCTGTCATCATCAGGTATTAAGAAGTTTTATGTACTAGGTGGAAATGTAGCTGTACCGGAATCTATAGTAACAGAGTTAAAGAAATATGGAACAGTAGAAAGAGTTGCAGGAGCAAATAGGTATAGCACATCTGAAGCAATTGCAAAGAAGTTTTTTCCTAATGCAAATACAATCACGTTAGCAACAGGAAAGAACTATGCTGATGGATTATCCGGTGCACCACTGGCCATGTGGTATAATTCACCGATAGTTTTGGTCGCGAGTGACTCTTGGAGACATGCTCAGAAATATGTCTCTGACAGAAAAATAATCAAGAGTGTAACAATAGGCGGAACTAGTGCAGTATCCAATGCTGTCGTTCAAAACATAATGAGTCAAAGCAGCAGTGGAAGTGGTGAGTCAACAGGTAATATATATGATTTTTCAGAGTGTTATGAGTTAACTCCAAATTCGATACAACATGATGAGGCGACAGGCATTGATTATGTGAATGATATTATTATAATTACATTTGCGGATGATGCTTCTAAAGATGACATGGCTAGAATTATTAAAAGCATATCAGGAGAAGTAGTTGGAGGATTTAAAGATATTAACAGATTCCATATAAGGATACCAAAATCGAATTACACCAAAATAGAAGAAGCCTGTGCGGTAATAAAAAAAGATAAAAAGGTAATGGCTGCACATTGTGATTATATAATGACTTTGGATTTCGACAATGGTTATGTCGAAAAAGTATCTGACGATAAGAATTGGAATGGTGAGTGGATTAAATACAATAATAAATGGATTCCAGATGGAAATAATTGGTGGGCAGAGGCAATTAACGCACCCGAAGCATGGAAATATAATAGCTATTTTAGTCCAATCAATATTGGCATTATAGATTCTGGTGTTGATAATAAACACGAGGATTTGAAATCAAGTATAGCCTCGGTTTCTGATAATAACACTGTCACAAGCAATCATGGCACAAGAGTCGCTGGAATAATCGGTGCAACCGCAAACAATGGCGTTGGAATAACAGGATTAGTATGGAACGCAAAATTACACACTTTCGATTTTTTCTCGAATAAATCATCCAACGTCAAAACTGAGAAGAAGACAACAGAACGTTTTTTGGAGGGAATTAGACATCTTGTAGTTGAACATAAATCAAAGGTAATTAATGTATCAGTAGGGATGGTGCTTGACGGGAAAAAAGATGCTAAGCAGAGAGAGGGAATTGCAAATCAAACAGCACTGTTTCTTCTGCAGTTGTTAAATAAGCATCCAAAAAATGATTTTGTTATAGTACATGCTGCAGGGAATGGATACAATCAAGCAAGTATGAATGCCCCGTTTTCAATCATCGATGAGAAAGGTGTTGATTCTATAATTGTTGGTGGTGGGCTAGAGAGTGTATTGCATTCTAAAAAACTGATTGATAGGATAATTTGTGTTGGGAATGCAGAGACTAATATTGATATTAATAAACCCAAAACATACTATGATTTTAAATTATATCGTGATTCCGGACATGGAGATCGAGTTGATATTTGTGCACCAGGAACGAATATTTATTCGACAATACCAAATAATAGATATGAAGAAGGAACGGGAACTTCTTATGCTGCTCCAATTGTGTCTGGAGTTGCCGCTTTAGTTTGGTCAGCAAATCCATCTTTAAGTGGCGCAGATGTTAAAAGAATAGTGTGTGATGAAAAAAACACTAATTACAAAGTGTGGAGAGGTAAGGAAGAATATAGAATGGTAAATGCTCAGCTAGCTGTTGAAGCCGCATTGAAAAAGGCAGGGAAACTTCCTAAAGATAATACGAATAATAATGATACTTCAATAAAATCAAATGACGGATTAATTGCTATAGAGGAAAGAGTGTATACGGTAAAAGGTAAAGATATAATTCTCGAATACCCACAGCTTGATATAAATAGCGATGACGCCAAGAAGGTAAATAAAGAAATCTATGAGAAACTATTATCATCACAAAAAACAAAAGCGGAAAAGAGGTATGGACTTTCGGAATGGTGGGATAACAACACGTATTGGTCTGTTTATAGATGCAGGTATAAAAATGAAGAATACTTATGGATAGATCTTTTATGGGCAGACGGAAGTCCTCAGTATTTTATAAGACTTAGTGATGGTAAATTAGATAATACCATAAAGAAGGAGTACTTTGAAATTGGCGGAAAGGACTGTAAAAGATTAGTTGATGGTTTTTGCAATGAAGGAAGTGTTAGCTGGCGGACATCTGCAGGCTATACTTCATATTGGAATGAATATTGGAGTTAGTTTACACCCTTTCTAGTGCCAACCTGGATATTTCGCGGGCTAGAAGGTTAATGTCTAAGTAATTAAGCCTTTTGTTTTCCTTCAGGATGATATAGTCGTTTACGAAGGATGGAAGAGTAGAAAGCACTTCTCGGGCATCGTCATCGAGAAGTGTTTTTACGTCCACGTAGATGCTGTCTTCTTTAGATTCACATGGCAGAGTAATTTCAAAACTTCCGTCTTTTCCGGACATTTGAAAGTGATATGGCGCTTCTACCGAGGGGAAGGCGATATACTCTGTGCCTGAATGGGAGTTTCCTTTTATTGTCAAATCCGCTTTCTTTAGCTCAATTCCTGTAATTCTTCCACCGTAAATAGGGAAACCTGTCTTATTAAATGACCTATGAATATCTGCGTTCTTTAGCAAAGTTAGAAGCCTCAGAAGCTGCTTCAAGTCATCGCTATTATGTAGCAAAATCCTCCTTTCCAGGTCTTTTGACGCGGTCTCTAAATATTGGTTATATAAATCCACGCTTTCGCCACCGGATATCCTATCCTGCCGAAGGTTTTCGATTCCTGCATAGGTTTCTACCGTCTTTTGATTCATCTTAGGGAGGATCTTAGGTAAATCGGAATAGTATTTGAGCAAAACGAATAAATCCAGATTAAAAAGCTTTGGAAACTCTATACCGTATTTCGCACATCGTTTTTCCAAAAATGGCACATCAAAGTATCGTCCATTAAAGGTGACAATATAATCAACATCAGAAAGAAGCCTGGCTGTCTTTGAGAGGATTTCTTCCTCATCGGTTGGCATGGTTGCAAATAATTGGTTTAGTTCGATTAGCGGTAAAGTGACATCCTTTGTTGATGTAGTATCGGAAGAAGAATCATCATTAGGGGATGCATTCCTATTATCAATTGTAATAAACCCGGATAGGATTACAGAACTATAAACAGGAGAGAGACCGGATGTTTCTATGTCCAGGACAGCAAACCGATTTCCGGGCAGATAGAAATCTAACGCGCGATGTGTTTCCGGGCGGATATCCAATTCTTCAATAATGTGTTTCATCTAAGATTCCTTTCATTATTAGCCGAAAGCCTTGCGTTTAAGCCGCGCGCCAAATCAGAGATTTGGGCGGCTTATAAAAACAAAATAGACCGCAGGGGAGCAGCCTATTTTGTTCAAAAGGGGTATTGGGATTAGAGATTAATGAGGTTATCAGGGGGATAAC
>CADBSP010000203.1 GCA_902797405.1 uncultured Eubacteriales bacterium
AAAACCCTCATTTTCTAAATTAGAATCATCGTATAGTTACTGTTGAAGGAATTTATATATCGAATGTCTTCTGCCAACTTCATTACCATACGAATACCGATGTTTTCCTCCATATTATCGTTTTCATGTATCTCATAATACTTCATGGGATCAAAGGCTTCGCAATAATCTCTCAAAGATAGACATATCTTATCATCTTTAGCAAAGAGACGGAAATCTACATTGACATCCCCTCCATTCTTCGGCTTGCCATGGGCAATAATGTTACCTGCCATCTCTTCTACGAAGAGAGCCATCAGATTTGCTTTCTTCTTGTCACCACCATGGGTAATACAATAATCATAAGCCGCCTTGCTCTGGCGAGAGGCATCCTCCATGGTTCTTATTTGAGCATATAGTTCCTCTCCATCGTCAACACCAAAGTCTTCAGGCAGGAACATATAATCCTCCAAGTGATTTGGAAATCCTTTTCGATGGATCCAGACCCCAATTAGAATAATCCCCACCAAAACCACCTTACTTACTGCGGTAGCTGCCAGAACACCTTTGGATCCAAAATGCGTCCCAAGTACCCAGGTAACCAAAACAGGAATAATCATACGCTCAGCAAAGCAGAGGAAATTAGCCATCTTCAAACGCTGGATTCCTTGAACATAGCTTTGGAAGGCTACCAGCACAGTGTCGAATACCAGGCCTGCAGCCATACAACGAATAGCAAAAATTGCTAAGGCTACAACCTCCGGATCCCTGGTGTAGATTCTTGAGATAAGTGGTGCAAGAATAAAGAGAATCCCGCCTGCCGCAGCCGCAAAGTATGCACTTATTTTCATGGAATAAGCAAACAGCCTCTTCATTCCATTTCTATCAGCTGCTCCATAATACATCGATACCATGGGTAAAACCGCTTTACCCATGCCGATACCGATACAAAACATCAGTCTGTTTATATCCCCTTGAATTCCCCTTGCTGCCACCGCTGCTGTTCCCACAGCCACTGCAAGATTCATGTGGTTTGCAAAGAGTTCTCTTAAGGTTGTGGCTAAGCTTCTCATGAAATTCAGTCCGCCATTTTTGATAATATCCTTCAAGAATCCAAGATGAAAACCTTTAAAAGATAGTCTAAAATACCCACCTTTGGTTACAAAATGCGAAAGCAAAACCAGCAGTTGCAGAAAAAGCGAGAGGGATGTGGCTAAGCCCATTCCAAACACTCCACCCCTAAAAATCAGGACATTTATAAGGTCAAAGCCAATATCCGATGCACAGAGCACCCCTGCAGAAATTGATATCAGTTTCTTTCTATTGTCGATTATCAAAAATGGCGAGAGTACTTGAACCAGAATAAGGCAAGGAATCCCGAAAACATATCCCTTAAGGTATTCCCCCATATAGGTATATAACTCCGGTCTTTCCGTAACGCTTACCCCACAGATTCTGAAGATTAGGCTCGGAGTAAATAGTCCCAGCAGAACAAAAACTGCAGAAAAGAAAACTCCAACTGCTACCGAAAAAGTAAAAACGGAATTTGCTGCCTCTTTTTCTCCAGCCCCCACCTTTGACGAGCAGAGGACCTGGCCTCCTACAGCAATAAAATAAGTGAAGAGCAGAATGACATTAACCATAGGCGTGAAAAGAGAAACTGCAGAGAATGCATCAGCTCCCAGAAAATTGCTGGTAACCAGACCATCAATTGTATTAGCCAAAAATCCTGCCAGGGTCGACAGTATCATAGATACTGCTACAGGCAGAAACATAGCTGCAATTACGTCATATTTTTTGTTGCGTTCAGGCATGAACATTTTTCTATTATCCCTGCTTCCTTTGACTCCAACCGGCCTTGGCTTCTATTTGTGAATGATTACAAAATCTCGGCATTATCCATATAATAGAGATGAAGAATCTGAAGGCCTTCCTTGAATTCTGGCTTTTCAAATATCTCTACCACCTTGTTTTTAATTTGGACCGTATCATAATCATCCTCTTCCATAATCAAGATGCTTTTAAAATACTCTTCTTCACTCTCTGTCATTCCCATAACTGATTTCTGAGAGTTCACTACCTGCTCAACAGGATCTTCAGATCCGGCAACTTTAGCATCCTTTACCGCCGGCCAGAGGAATGCTGCTATCACGATTATTGGTAGAGCCCATGTCCCTTCATCAAATAACCAGTCTGCAGCCCGGGCAGTATGTAGGACATAGTCCAAGTAATTAGGATTGTTCAGCTTATCATGTATAGGAGGAAACAGCTTCCCAAACAGACTATACTTAAGTAAGGTTTCCGTGCCCTCTCTGGCAAATCCTCCACTGAAGAATTCCAGGAGATTGCGGCCCAAGGTCTTGGAATCGATTCTTTCTATATAGTCCCATCCATATTCTCGCATCACCCTATCTGTTTCCTCGGATAATTTGAATCCAAAGCGGGATGCAAATCTAAGGGCACGGATTGCTCTTCTCGGATCATAATCGAAGGCATCTCTTGCATCTACCATAGTAGATATAATTCCTTCACGCAGACCATAAAGACCACCGAAATAATCTATCACATCGCCGGTTCCGATATCGTAATACATTGAATTAAATGGAAGATCCCTTTGATAAGCATCAAAGAGAAGATTCCTACTGTACAAATTCTCGAAATCGAAATCAGGAACATTTTTCTTACCACGATACGCAGTAGGGATATTCACCATGGTTGCAACATCTATTATTTCGTCGTCGAATTCGATATATGAGAAACGATGGCCTGTAGGAATTGTAAAAAATCGTATTTTATCAAAGAGTTTCTCCAAGTCATCGTTAGCAGCATCTGTGACTATATCAAAGTCATTTACCACCTCGCCCTGAACAAGATCTCTAACCGTGCCGCCACAAAGGTATGCATTAAACCCGGCAGATATGATAGCATCGGAAATATACCTCACATTCTTCGGAATCTGGTTATTATCAATGGGATGAAGATTTGACGGTACAACAAGCTTGGAGTATCCATTACGTCGAACCTCCTCGATATTGCTGTCAATAATTCGATTCAGTTCGTCGTTTTCGAAAATCTTACTCTTCCGTTTGTTCCTTTTCTCCAATGTCACCGGTTTTTTTGACTTGTACTCTTTAAGACTTGTTAGCTTCA
>CADBSP010000204.1 GCA_902797405.1 uncultured Eubacteriales bacterium
AGAATACACCGGAGCTAAAAAGTCAATAGAAGAAATCGTAGCAATGAATGAAAATGCTGTGGTTGAGATAGTTACGGACGTTGTGGTTTCCGACCGCTGGATGTTTAACTACATTACTCAGGGCGCGGGATCCGGAGTTATCGTTGATTCAAACGGCTACATTCTCACATGCAATCACGTGATCGAAGGAGCAAAATCCATTACCGTTACAACCAAGGACGGTCAAAGTTATAAGGCCAAATTAGTCGGCGGCGACTCATTAAGCGATGTTGCAGTACTTAAAATAGAAGGCTCCGGATTCACGGCGGCTCAATATGGAGATTCTTCCAAACTTTCTATCGGCGACTTGGCTGTTGCCATAGGAAATCCCCTCGGCACCTTGGGTGGTTCTGCATCCGTCGGAATCATAAGTTCACTTGATCGAGATTTGGTACTGGAAGGAAAGTCCATGACGCTCCTTCAGACAGACGCCTCAATTAACCCGGGCAATTCCGGCGGCGGTCTATTTGATGGAGAAGGTAACCTGATTGGTATCGTGGTGGCGAAGTCCAAAGGCTCAGATGTCGAAGGAATAGGATTTGCAATCCCGATTGAGAAGGCTGCTGAAATCGCTAAGCAGATTATCGATGAAGGAAAGGTTACAGGACGCGCTGCAATCGGCATCATGATTGTGGATGCAACCAATGTAGCTTATGCGTATCAATACGGGTTCGATGCCCCGGGAGTATATGTTCAGGAGCTGACCGGCGACGAAGCGAAGGCTTCAGGACTCCAGGTTGGGGATGCAATAACTAGTTTCAACGGCGTTGAAATAACAAGCGGAACCAGCCTAACCAAAGAAGTAATGAAGTGTAAACCGGGCGATACGGCAACGATCACCGTCCTCCGCGAAGGAAAGCCTCTGGAAATCGAGACCGTCCTAAAGGAAGCGGAATAAAAACTTCTATAAAGTAATCCGGGCTATATGCAGAATCACTGTCACAGAGAAAGAAGTCTACTAAAACAAAAGGAACCAAGGGTATACGCAGGTAAGCGCCTTGGAGCAGAATTTAATCGATAATTCAAAAAAATGAAAAACTCCTTGCTTGGAGTTGACCTGTGTGGTTTATCCCCATGAAGGGCAACTCCCAAGGAGTGCTTTCATTTTTTTGACTATTATCGCAAATTCTGTGACGGTGATTACCGCGTATATCCTTGGTTCAATTATTGTATTTATTCAGAGTCTTCTCTGTGACGGTGATTCCTGCGCTCGGGGTGTTTTATAATTCGTTTTTGCGGTGCTTATATCGCCTTTGCATAATGTATTTCGCAGTTGGAAAACACATTGCATTCGGAGATTGGATCTATGGTCTCGCCCTCAATGTAGACTGCGTAGATGGTTGGGCCCGATCCACTCATCAGGATTTTGTCTGCGGAAGGGAAGCGGTTTTTAAGTTCTTCTTTCAGTGCGGCGACTTCCGGATAGGTAGCTAAGGTATAGTGCTCCAAAAGGTTAATCATGTTGTCTTTTATTACATCAATATTTCGTTCTTTTAATGCTTTTTCGAAGGCGGCGTTATCCGGGCGGGAAACGGAGATGCCTTTGGTCTTTGATTCCTCGAAGAATCTATCGATGCCCTGATAAACCTCCTTGGTGGAAACTCCGATTTCGGGTTTTGCTAAAAGAATCGCTGCGTTAAGGGGCGTGCACGGAGTCAATGTTGTTCCGGTTCCTGTCGCTCGGGCTGCAGTTGTAGCAAGCTTATCACTACGGACTTCTTCTGGCAGATTCTCATTTGCTGCGGCTTGTCCCAGTATGCAGAAAGGAACATCGGAGCCCAGTTCTGCACCTATTTCGCAAAGCTCGTTAAGCCCAAGGTTCATGTTAAATAGTGCGTTTAGTCCATGGATTACCGCAGCAGCGTTTGAGCTTCCTCCTGCGAGCCCCGCTGCCAACGGAATGTTTTTCTTTATGTCTATGTACACACCATACGGGTTTTCTGTTTTATAGATGTTCTCCTTGCAATCGGCACTGACATCATCCTCCGTTGACGCTTTTTCATTTACCAGCATTAGCATTTTCTCCGCTGCTCTATATGCCAGGTTCCCTGAATCTGTTGGAAGCTCGGGATTATCACAGGTTAGGATTATCTTATCTATCCTCGCATCAACCTCAGTTCCTTCATTATCAAGCGATGAAGCATCAATTTCCTTCCTTTCTTTTTCAGCCAAGGAAACTCCGGTTTCCCTTACTTCATTTTCCACCAAAGATACCTCGACTTCATCGCAAAGGGAAATTTGCTGCATAATCATGTCGACAGGATGCATGCCATTTGGCATCACTTCTCCCACATCCAGGGACAGATTGATTTTCGCATAGGCTTTTATTTTGATCGATTGCTTCGGTTTCATTTCTCCCTTTTCCCTTTTAACAAAGGACGGCTCCTCGGAGAGAAACCGTCCAGTATTGTCTTTAATTATTTCCTTCTCTTCGCGTTGGCTCTACGCTTTGCCAGACGCTCTTCCTCTGCAGCCTTCGCTTCCGCTAAAGCTTTACGTCCTGTGATGAAGGTGCTTCCACCGGCAGAAATTGGACGAGGTCCTTTTACCTTATAGTTTCCGCTTTCTTCTTCATCCTCATCATCAAAGTCATCGTATTCCGCAGACTTGTTCTTAGCAGCCTTCGCCTCTGCCTTTGCAACTTCTCTTTCATGAATTGCCATAACCTCTGCAACGGACTTACCTGTACGCTTGGCTTCCTTATATGGATTGAAGGCTTCTTCCCTGGTTCTTCCTCCTGTTGCATCGTTTTCCGCCATTTTCTTCTGGGTTTGACGTGTTGTGAAGAAGGCCATACCGGCGACCATGAGAAGCATGATTACCATATATACTTTGGTATTAAAACTTTGATTGATGGTGTCGAAACTGATTGGAATATCTTTTCCCAATTTGTTTCCGTTATTGTCAACAAACTCCCCGGACACTTTAAGTTCGTAATGCTCACTCTTGCTGGCAGTAAGGGGCCCTGTCTCGGTTGTATCGTAAAGCACTAAAAGCTGGCAATCGTTTTTAGGATTGTAGTAAACCTTTATTGGAAGCTTGGTTCCTTCCGGACCGATTAATGTGAAGCATTTTAAATTTGCTTCATGATTCTCTGCTTTATTAACAGGGTTATTAAATGTAAGCTTTACTCCCAGGTTTTCTACCGCTGCGTTTGTGGCACCATCCTTTGGGAAGCTTTCAACCAGGGTAAGTCCTTCTGTATCCGCCAGTGAAAGACCGGGGCTTGAAACCAAGGTCAAAAGCAAAAAGCAAACGGCCATGAAAACTATTATTGCCGCTTTTAACAATCTACTATTACTATGAGTCATCTTTTCAGTCATTTATCTATTGCTCCTATTATCTCAGTTTTTCGAAGAAGTCCCGCATCAGAGTTTTACATTCTTCTTCCATGATGCCTGCTTCCACGATTATTCTGTGATTGAATTTCGGGTTATCTACCAGGTCCAAAACAGAACCGCATGCTCCTGCCTTTGGATCCATGGTTCCTATGAATAGTTTTTCTATTCGGGACCAAACCAGGGCACCTGCGCACATGCTGCAGGGCTCCACCGTTACATAGAGGCTGCAACCTTGAAGTCTGGTTGATTCAAGTTTTTCGGTTGCTTCTCTGATTGCGAGTATCTCTGCATGGGCGGTTGGATCGTTTCCTGTTTCAACCAGGTTATGGGCAGATGAAATTATCTCTCCATCCTTAACCACAACGGCACCAACCGGCACCTCTCCCATATCAAAGGCCTTCTTCGCCTCAACTAGAGCGGCCTCCATGAATTTATCCCTAATTGTATTCATACACCATAGAATTTTAGCACATTGGAGGGCTTACTTCAAGGGTTGATTTTGCTTGCACCATGCAGTCTTTTCCTGTAAAATTAGGTTATGAATAGCAATCCTGAAACTATAGCAAAAATATGCGTAAACGTCGTGCTAATCGCTCTGGTTGCAATCTCTGCTGTTCGTGGTTGGAGAAAGGGTTTGGCCGGAGTTATTTTCAGCTGCTTTAGATGGCTCATCTGCATTGTGGGTGCTATTTTCGCAGCTTTCCCCGTTAGAGATTTCCTCGCGGAAAAAACATCTATCGACGATTCCATCGTCGCGCACGTAAAAAGCACCATGGGATCCGCCCTTACAGGGAGTTCATTTTTTTCTGCTGCGCCTGTTCAGCTTAAGAATGTCTTTGCTACCTACCAACAAAGCACTGCGGTAAAGGTTGCAAATACCATGTCGGATACCTTGATGAACGTGATTGCATTTTTGCTTTCATTTATCATCTTTATTATCATAACCAAGCTCTTTGCTTTAGCAATTAACCACAAAAAAGATTCGGGGCCCATTGGACTGGCAAATGCTTTTTTCGGTGGTTGTTTCGGACTCCTTCGCGGAGCTTTTATAGTCGGCATAGTTATGCTGGCCCTTTTCCCACTATTAAGCTTTGCTGATCCACGGGCAATTTCCCCGATCGTAAATGGTATCAGACAGAGTGAGATTGCCAGTCTGCTA
>CADBSP010000205.1 GCA_902797405.1 uncultured Eubacteriales bacterium
CGCTATAATTCTTATCTAGAATTACTGTTGTTTAAGAAATTGTCGTGCAAACTTTCTCGTTTGCTTTGGGACCATACACTTTACCATTTCTGATTTTTGTGCATAGTCATTTTATTTTGACTTTTTCTTTGCTATGAGATTTTCTAGGTTCCTAGTTCCAGAAGCATTGAATTTTCAATACATCTATTTGGAACTTGCTACACAGAAAAACATTTGCTTTTCTTGTGACAGCTCAATTATCTTATCACAGTAATATGGTCATGTCAATTAAAAAAATAAGGAATTTATAAAAATTTTAGATATTTTTTTAAAGGCAACTTGTAAAACTAAATTCCATACCCTGCCCCGTGTTACTTTTTTATTTTAAAACGCTTTATAGCGCTACCAATCACCGTAATAATACCAGGTTCCGTCGTATTCTGCGCCATTAGCGAGTGTATAACAAATTATAATCTCATCACCGTCCGACAAGGTTATATTGGATAGCCCAACACCCATATAAGAATAATTATATAGATAAACCCAGCCTGAATATCCATTAAAATCTCTTTCGCCCAGGCTATTGTTATCCATTAAGTTATAATCTAATTCCCCTATCAATTCACTCAATTGTTCCGGGATAACTATGCTTCCGGGAGATGCTACAATCCCTACCCTGTTAAGTCTAGCTAAATAATAGCCGTATAGATTATTGACGGAATTGGGAGCAAAGCCATAATCGTTAAGTATTCGGTCAACAAAATGAGCAGCACTCTCATCCTCATAAATCGGTTCATTCACCGAAAGAAGAATTCCCAAACCTAGCACTCTGGCATCAACAACAACCGATGCATACTCATCCTTTAAAACAGGGACCACCTCGTTTACCGTAACTCTATACGATGCCGACGAAGAGCGCCCTTCATTATCCTCTATTAAAACTGAAACTTCGTTTTCACCCTCCGGAAGAGCCTCCGGATTTCTATATGTTACAAAGCCCTCACCATCAACTCCTGTACTGTAAATCAGATTTCCGTTTAGTTTCACCTGATAATAGAAAGGATCTATAACCGAGCCTCTATAGTCCTTGCCTCTCAATGTGAATACTAAATCGGCACCGGAAAGAATCTCTCCATTTTTCAAAGAACACTCTATTACAGGATTCTTGTTTATTTCCTCCGGCTCTGCATTTTCGTTTTCGGTATTCGTTTCACCCGGGTTATCGGTTCCACCTTCATTGGATGATGGCGCACTTTGCCCACTTCCGATGATATCATCAGAGGAACTAGATGAATTTGAATCACTTGGATCCTGAGGCAAACTTTGCTGACTATTATCTATCTCATTATCATCCCGGGAATCATCTTTCGGGTCTTCCTTCTCCTCCTGTTTTTCTTCCGATTCTTCTTCTAGTTTCTCCTCTTGTTTCTCCTCCGGTTCCTCCTGCTCAATAATACTTTCTTCCGCTTCAGGCGGCTTAATTTCCGGTTCATCTTTTATTGGGTTATTATCAATTTTCTCTTCCTGCTCCTGGCTCAGAGAATAACCGTTACCTGTTACAACAATCTGAGAATGCTCTTCATTCATCTCATCAAAATTAAAATCAGGTTTCATCTCCCCCTGAGCTTTTAGCACCGAACCGGAGAATAATCCAAACAACAAAAGAATCGCCATAAAGGCAATCAGCATGTATATTCTTTTTTTGTTTTCAGAATAACCTAGCTTCATTATTTTTTTCTTTGTTTCACTTCCAATTACAAATGACTATTTCTGATTTTCAAAAGAATCGTCTCTACTCATCAAAATAATCATTTTTAATTATCAAAATAAGTATTTCTAATTATCAAAATAATCGTCTCTAATTATCAAAATAATCATTTCTAATTATCAAAACGACAGTCTCCAATTCTCAAAATGGTCGTCCCTAATTATTTACCTGATACAATTTTTCACCCTTATCAAAAAGGTATATTGAGCTAATCGCACCCAAGGCCTGTTCAGTCGCCATTAAATCCGACGTCATTAAATCCGGTCTCTGTAAATCAACAGTATGACAAAATGATCCGTCCCCCAAATAATACAACATCAAACCATCGCCCAACGTATTTCCATCTTTTATAAATCTTTCGTCCTTAAGCGGATCCACCCCATTCATCGCCAATGCGATTATACACATGGCGGTCGACTCACAATTCCCTAGTGAACCATCTTCGTTTTGATATCGTGATAGCTCTTCTATCCCCTCATCAATAAGCTGCTTGGTATCCGTCTGGTAATCATAGAAAGATAAAGTCTGGAGTCCTATTGATAAATAATCACTTAACCCCGCACCCGGATATTCCTTTTCTCTGATACTTCTTTTTATATTTTCCAGATACCTCTCTTCGTTTTCCAAATCAAAACCGCCCATCTTTGAGGCCATGAGCGCATACCAGGATGCATTTATGCCCTGGGCTGTAACCTTGTCATAATCATCCACGTAATGAGTTAAATCATAACCCTCAACGTCCTTTGGGTTTTCTCCGATTGCAGAAAGTCCAATAATCAATCTTTCATATTCCGTATACTTATCCTCTGTCAAAACTCCTTTCTTGCTTTTAACCAAGGCTCTTACATTATCGTAGTAATTAGAATAATATGATTCAGGAATGTCTTCACCGGATCTCTTTAAAACAAAGATAAGCCAGTCACCGCCAACACCGGACACCGTAGGATCCGTAACCGTTTCGGTCAAAAACTTTACGGTCTCCCTTTTCACACTACCGAGGTCATCCGGAAGTTTATAATCATTTTCCTTTTCATTTGAGCAAGCGGTCAGAGAAAAAGCCGCACCTAAAAACAAAAAAGTGGAAATGAATAAAACCAAAACAAGCGACGAGAACTTTGACAGGGCTGCAGCAGACATTTTGTCTTTCATCAAAACTACATCCTTCCCCTTCTTCTCATTCCTCTTACATTCTTTGAGTTTCCTTAACATCTCCTGTCTTTCATCTTCCGTAATTTCTTCTAGGCTATACGCCGCCTTGTTCCCGAGATTTATAGTATCATCGTCCAAATAATAATTCTTTTCATCCATATATCCATACATAGCAGACACAGCGAGTTTGGGTTCCTCCTTTAGGAATAGTCTTCGTCTATTCAGATAAACAGCTAGCGCATCAAATACTTTTTTCAGAATATAGAAAAGAGCAATTATTGACACAATAATAAGTAACGCCAAACCTAGATACCAAATATACTTTAGCACCTTGTTTTCACCACCGACAGTTTCAGACTCTTCTTCATCCTCTTCTTCATCATTTTTGTTGCCATACTCTTTTTCGTATTCCTTAACCAAGCTTTCATTCGAAATACCAATATTCATGTCAGCTTCGTTCATCAAGGAATAATATTCAGGAGTCACTTCCAGCGGAACAAATCCTATTCCGTCTATATAAATCTCCGTCCATGCATGAGCTCTGTTCCTGGGTACGTCAATAGTTACACTTCGTTTACTATGGTCAGTTCCGTCTACTTCACTCCCATTTAAAGACTGATTCTCCTTCGCATTTGAGATATCGTCCTGAGTAACCAGATAACCCTCTACATATCTGGCAGGTATTCCATAATACCTAAACATCAAAGTCGCCAAAGTCGCATAGTGAACATCAAATCCTTTTCGTGAAACGAAGAACTCTTCCAATTCGTTTTTGCCGGTCGTTTTTTTATCTCCTAGATTTTCGCTATAAACAAAACTATCTTCCAGGTATTTTCTGATGCTGTTTATGGCTAATTTATAATCCAAATGCCCCTGACTCTGATCTCCGGGGGATCCAATATTCGCAGCCAGTAGTTCTCTTTCTTTTAAACCAACATAGGTGCAGTTTTTATAAATGAACGAATTAAAATAACTTTCTTTTTTTAGATAATCGGATATGCTTTCGTCATTACTTCCAAGAGCTTTTTCAAAGAACTTCCCTGAGATGTCGGTCCATCGCTCCGGGGTGTTAACGAAAGCACTATAGGAGTATTTTTTAATACTTCGGTTCTTTCCCGGATAGAACTCTGTTCCTCCCTTTACTGAAAGACCTTCCAAGACACCTTTAGCCGTTATATCGTATGGAACAAATACATATCTGGAATCAGCAGATATGTTGTTGATTTCGATTGTTCTCTCATTCTCATAGGAAGTATCATTTGGTTTATCATTTAACTCATCATTACTCCCTTCCACATTTTCATTATAAGACTTATCGTTAAAAGCCAGCATCGCAGCCTGTCCCAATTGTCCAGTCATATTAAACCCGGAGTCATCCAAAGACTTTATCAAATCCGCATCCTTATAATATGCGGAATTGGAGAGATCATTCCACTCTCTTCCGTCAAATCGACTTCCTATGAATCCTTTCAAATACATAGGATGTGCTTCACTCATAGTGACTTTTAATGCAGCAGCACCCTCGTCAGATCTATTCCTCTTCTTTAAATCTCCATGTCCCAGCGGGTCATAACCATAATACTTATTCTGAATTGATTTGGATAAATCGTTTATGTTCAAATTATCAAATGTATTACCATCAGAAAAACCATCCGTAAGCCCGGAGGAAATCAAAAGCGCCAGAGCGATAACTCCGGTTCCTAATACTGACGTCCATGTTCTTTCTGTATTCATGAATATCATTGCAAAAGCAATGGAGAGTATTGAGAACGCGTAATACCACGACGAGATTTCTACGGAGGAAATAATAGAGAAAGCAATCTCTATAGCCAGGAACAATAATACTGCGGTCTTAAATCTGCTTCTTATAGCGAAAAACGCCGATACTGTGATAACCAAAAGGAATACCAGGAGGAACATGCCATGACCAATTGTTGATGCTGCTTCAACACCCGAACTTAATTGGTATTTGGGAAGTAAAACATAATCAAAGCTCCCCAAAGTTTCTGACGCACTATTCCATACAGAAACCATCGACTCTTTTATAGACCCCGCACCGAAATCCCAATTCAACCTGAGTTTGGCTGAAAAGAGAAGCACGAAAGAAAGCCCAATTAAAAGAGATGATATGATTGAGCAAAGCAGATTATTTGTTTTTTCCCGGCGTGAGTATATCCACATATCCATATTCCGAAAGTCTATTTATAATCTCATTGTCGACGTCTTCTTCAACAATCAACAAAAAGTTCCCAATGTTTCTATCTGCATTTGATGACAGAAAAGAGGTTACAACGTCCATGTTTCCAGGATTGGATGGCGCCTGAAGAAGCATATTCAGCATAAGATAAAAGTTGGCTTCGTCCATTATCCTATGCAATTGAAAGCCCTGATCCTCCCACCCTATTAGGTGAGCGATTCCCTTGTTCATCAAAGTATAAGATAGTGAAACAGCATATTGGGTATAGTCGTCTATCCTATCAAAGTCCTTAATTCTTTTATCAACTAGAATTAGCAGTCTATTATCCACCGGAAATCCCGGTTCTCTTATCATGGGAGAATCCGACTTGGCGGAAAGTTTCCAATGAATTCTCCTGACATCATCACCGGAGTCGTACTCTCTTATACTCACTGTTTCACTGGTATCCGCACCAACAACATTATCCGCAAACCTATAGCTTTCCATATCGTATCTGTCGAAGTCTTCAGGCGCGATGCTTAGCTCATCATATTCCGGTATTACAGCAAAGCCTTTTGTTTCGGCTTTCTCTATTTCAATATATCTAGAGAACACATCCAAAAAATCCGATACTCTTGGGTTTAATGCACTCACTTTCACCATACCAAGATGAGGATTTTCAATTACAATTTCCTTAGTATCTCTACTTTTTGGCAATACTGAAAAACCCGTTTCAATCGTTTCACTCTCGCCATTTAAAAGGTTCTCTAGTTTTAAATCGATAGCGAGTTTTAGAATAGGAAAAAGAGAATTGTTAACCAGCGACAGAACGAGTTTTGTCTCTGTCCCCCGTTTCACATCAACGTCGGGAACAATTATTTCGGTTTCTATTCCTTTACCCATCAAAAAAAGAGAAATGACGCCAACGAGTCCGTACAGTAGCAATGCTAAAAGAATAATCCCAATAAACTTATTCCCAAAAAATAAAAAGAGAATTAGGCAAACAGCCAGCAAAACAAAGTATGCTATTCTCTCTTTATACTTCAACATATTACTTAATCAATTACTAAGTTTGGGCGCTTTTATTATTTCCAGAACACTTGCTATCACCTTATCCTCCGTCATCTCATTAAACGATGCCTTTGGCTTTAGAATCAGCCTATGCCTCAAGGTGTCCGGAGCAATGCTAATAACATCTTCCGGAATAACATAATCACGTCCTTCCAAATACGCCTTCCCCCTAGACATATTCGCCAATGCCAGCGCACCTCTGGGACTCACACCCAGTTTGACATATTCATTACATCTGGTGGATTCACATATTTCAGTAATGTATCTGTATATCTTTTCGTCGGTATAAACCTTCTCCACTTCTTCCTTTGTTTCCATAAGTTCCAATGCCGTGGTTACGGATTCCACCTCATCCAGGGGATTCTTACCTTCTCTGGATTTAAGTATCTCAATCTGTGATTCAGCATCGGGATACCCCATGGAAATTTTGATCATAAATCTATCTAGTTGCGCTTCCGGAAGCATTTGAGTCCCTGCGGTTCCCACAGGATTCTGAGTAGCAACAACAACGAATGGTTTAGGGACGGGATAGGAGTTTCCGTCTACAGTCACCTTCTCTTCCTGCATAACTTCCAATAAGGCGGACTGAGTTTTACTGGATGTTCTATTGATTTCATCCGCCAAAAAGAAATTCGTTAGGATGGCTCCCTCTCTATATCTAAACTCGCCTGTTTCCTTATCGTACATTGTGAAACCTGTGATGTCGGAGGGGACAACATCGGGAGTAAACTGGACTCGTCCGAACTTAAGGCCTAAAGCTTTGCTGGCAGCAAGCGCCAGGGTTGTCTTTCCCACACCGGGAATATCCTCAATCAGGATATGTCCACCTGCCAGGATTGCTATGAGAACTTTTTCTATCTCATTATCCTTTCCTGTTACTGCCTTTTTTATCTCTTCTTTTACTGCTTTTATTTTATCTACGTTCTTCACTTTACATGCCCTCTTTAACATAATCACAAGTGTAATACCATACTATTGTTTCTCCACCTTTTAGCGTCAGTTTATCCGGGCTGTACGAAGGATTAACTCCATCAACCTTATAAAGCCATCCACTATTCGCTCCTGCAGAGAATTCGTACAGATAATTAATTCCCTTTATATAATAGCCTCCATATCCAGGCGTATATTCATACTCTATTTGAATGTCATTATCCTTACAGACCTGATCTGTGATATCAAAAACCGTTGTTTTATCGGGTCTAATCTGATAGTCGATACTGCTAACTATCACTCCGTTTTCGGGAACATATTCTTCTATCGCTTTGTCTGTTAGAAGTTCCATGTTATTGGACAAATCATCGCACCTGATTTCAATACTGACAAAGGATCTTTCTTCCTGTTGTTGTTCACCGCCTCTTCCCTTCATAAAGAAGGACCAGATAACTACAAAAATCGCCAAAACTATAATAGCGATTCTAAGCATGCGATAGGATTTATTCTTTTTTAACAATTCCTGTAATGAGTCTTTCTTTTGCATATTATTTATATATTCCGTATTTAATCTTTATTCTCTCCAATTTTTTTATCATTGGTTCACCAAAAAAGAATACACATATTGCCGCTGTTCCTCCATGAAGCAAATCATAAGGAAGTCCGGTAATATATATGGTTTTTATGGCA
>CADBSP010000206.1 GCA_902797405.1 uncultured Eubacteriales bacterium
CTGAAGAACCATGCTGGCGTGATCTCCCAAACCCAATTCATTTGCGATAGCATTTGCGTCAATTGTATAGAGTTTTGCTTCCTTTTCTGCAAGTTCTCTCTTCACATGCACAGGCAAATTCTCTTCCAATTCCTCACCTGTCCACGAAGTATTGAGGAGCAAAGTACCGCCCTGCTTAAGTTCACCAACTATCTCATACTTATCCAGGAAGGTCTGATTATGGCATGCTATAAAATCCGCGTCGCTGACTAAGTATGAACCTTTGATTGACTGATCCCCAAAACGAAGGTGGCTTCTGGTTATGCCGAAGGACTTTTTCGTATCGTATTCGAAGTATGCCTGTGCATACATGTCGGTATTTTCACCGATAATCTTTATGGAGTTCTTATTGGCGCCGACAGTTCCATCACTGCCAAGACCCCAGAACTTGCACTCGACCAGTTTGCTTGATTTTGTGTTTGCATTGGCATTGTCATTTGCATTGGCATTTGCATTTGCATCAGTATCTGCATTTGCCGATGCACCTGCGCTTGCATCGGCATTTTTACCATTAGCAGTATTTTCATTTGCTTTAAACTTTGCATGTATTGGAAGCGTCTCGCCAACAGGAAGCGAAAGATGTGTCACGTCGTCATTTATTCCAACGCTGAACCCATTAAACCCATCGTCCCTTTCTATGTGATCAAAAACAGCCTTAATCATCGCAGGAGTTGTGTCCTTGGATGAGAGTCCATAGCGCCCGCCGATAATATAAGGAGCGTTCCTGTCATTTGTGAAAGCGGAGCAAACTGCCAAATAGAGAGGTTCCCCCGCTGCACCCATTTCCTTGCACCTATCCATGACAGCGATTCTCTTAACCGTCTTCGGAAGAGCCTTAAGGAGGTGGTCCTTGGAAAACGGATTAAAGAGATGCACCTGGACGTAACCAACCTTACCGGAAGAAGCGTCCATCTCTCCCGCATCGATTGCGCTGTTTATGTATTCTACAGTCTCCCTAATTGCACCGCTTACGGAACCCATAGCAATGATTATTCTCTCTGCATCGGGAGCACCGTAATAATTGAAGATATGATAATCTTCGCCTGTAATCTTATTAATCTCACCCATGTATTCTTCCACGATTTCCGGAAGGCCGTCGTAGAAGCGGTTGTTGGCTTCGCGGAATTGGAAATAGACATCGGGATTTTGAACTGTATTTCTGAGGGATGGATGATATGGATTAAGGGCTGACTCACGGAAGTTTCTTACCGCCTGCCAATCCAGGATTTCTCCGAACTTCTCGTAAGGGATTGCGCGGATTTTCTGAATCTCATGTGATGTCCTAAATCCATCAAAGAAATGCATAAAGGGTATGCGTGCTTTTACCGCCGACAAATGAGCGACACCTGCCAGGTCCATTACTTCCTGAACACTTCCCGTCGAAAGCATTGCAAATCCAGTCTGACGGCAATTCATCACATCGCTGTGATCTCCGAAGATTGACATGGCGTGGGTGCCAACAGTTCTGGAGGCTACATGTAAAACCGCCGGTTGCCTAGTTCCGCTTATTCTATGGAGAACCGGAATCATAAGCATGAGCCCCTGAGATGATGTGAAGGATGTCGCCAGGGAACCCGCTTCCAAGGCTCCGTGGACTGCGCCGATAGCTCCCGCTTCAGACTGCATCTCCACCAAGGTCACCGGCTGAGTATATAAATTCTTCCTGCCGTTTGCCGACCATTCGTCGGTCTTTTCAGCCATCGGAGAAGACGGAGTTATCGGATAAATGGCTGCAACCTCCGAGAAGGCATATGCGACATACGCCGCAGCCTCATTACCATCAACCACCATCACATTTTCTTTATCAAAGTTCTTAACCGAATCCTTATTCATTTTCCTCGCCTTTCATCTAAAGACAACCAAACCAACTACATATCCTTTGTAATATTTTTTTATTCATCTTCCTCGTCTTTCATCTAAAGACGACTCTGCTAACTATTATCAATTCACTTTCCGCGAATATTTAATTATCTATGCTTCACTATTTCAATGTCATTTATTAGCCTATATGATTATGTTCATCTTCTTGGCTTCGAATCTGAGCTCATCTCTGAAATCCGGATGAGCAATTTCTATCAAAGCCTTTGCTCGCTGAGACCAAGTTCTACCTCTAAGCATTGCGATTCCGTATTCAGTTACGATGTGGTCAACCTCCGCTTTTCC
>CADBSP010000207.1 GCA_902797405.1 uncultured Eubacteriales bacterium
GGAAGAAGCCGCGGGGGGAGGCGAAGCCGTACCACTTGTGGAATTCCTTGGGGATCTTGAATACCAGATCGTCGTATTTGCCCATAATATCGCTCCTTCTATAACTTTGAATCAAAGATTGTTTATGGTATCCTGCTTTTTTCCTTTTTCTCAGGATCGTCAGTGGTGTGCCTGCAATGCCGACCAGCCAGGCCAACAGACTCAGAGGAGACATCATAAAGCATAGATCGTGAGTCACAGCCTGGCCCGTAAGAAAGGCGTATTCATCGGATGATACGATCTGCATAATACTTTGCCAGCAGTCAAATGCCCTTAAAAGCAGACTTGGCATGGATTCGTTATTTGAGACTGTCGGTCCGGCATCCTTATAAAGCCCTCGGCTGTTCCAAAAAGCGCGGATCATATCCACCGTTCGGGCATATCCTCCTGCTTTCGGCAGGAATCGCCAACCAAACCGTGTCGTGGGACAACTTAGATTGGTCACCTCACCGCCTGCATAGATGGTTCCGGCTGGTATGACAGCTACTATTTCTGCATTCTGCTTAGGCTCTGTGTAGACCCTAAGGGAAGATCTCTGCATATCGGTGTTTGTATCCACGGGGAAGAAGCCCACATCAATTCTATATATGCCTACGCCGTTATCCATCATAGTGACATGATTTCTAAACTCGGCTTTCGTCAGAAGTTGTGGAAGGAAAAGCGTATAGCGATTTAAGACTCCGATTAGAAACAAAAGAATAAATGCAAGTTCCACCATATAGACGCTTCTTCTGGCCATGGACTTGATGTTACGCTTTTCGCGGTATTCACGAAGTTTCATGTGAATGAAGGCTGAGCCAGTTGAAACAAACCAGCCTAAAACAAGGCCAAGCGCCGAAGAATGCCAAATGATCTTGACCAAGTTTTCGCGATTACCCTCAGAAATCCCATAAATGCTTATACTTACACAGAAAAGCACCATACCCAGATAGATGAAATGACTCCTAACAAGTTGCCGAAGGAATGCGTTTGGAGGAATAGGATCAAGTCGGTCATGCAGGCAAAGGAGCAACGTTACCGTCAGTGAAAATGCAGCAAGACCCACAAATCTCCAATATAAAAGAATCTCTGCTGCACGAATGATCGTTAATCCAGGCAGCCATGTCAGCCATATTATCTCAATATCCTGCATATTATCCGTTTATCAGTTTGTCTTTACCGTGAATCCGGCAACTTGAGCATAACTCACAGGGCTATAATAAAAATAGGAAGATGTGCTTCCACTAATCGTTCCTTGAAATTGTGTTCCCATTGTCGAGTAATTAATAAATACTGGCCCGCCACTATCACCGGTTACAGTATTTGCTGAAAAAGGAGTAACCTGGAATAGACCATCGATTTCATAATAAGTCCAATTATTCTCAGTATAGATATTCCCTTTAAAAGGCATATTCATTTGTGAAATGGTTCCTGACACGAGACCAGTAACACTGCCATAAGCATAAATGTTTGTTCCTACAGGTAGCCATCCATTCAATACCGTTCCCGTGATGTTTTGTGGGTAGAAGTATGGTTGAAGAATATTAGTAGTTAAATAATTATTTTGCTGGGAGGTATTAATTGTCGCAATTGCATAATCACCTATTTCGTCGTCTTCAAATTGAAAATCTTGAACCGTAGCAAAAACTGTCCCACTTGTGCTTCCGTAGCGAATACTGGTGTACTTATGAGGAGCACAGTGTCCTGCCGTAAGGATCGCTGGCTGAGAGTTATATGTTCCACATACTCCTAATGTAAAAGTGCCGGAGGATGCCCCGAGGGTAGTTCCTGCATATAGGTTGGTGGAACAAAATGTCATGTAGTTCTGCTTCTCAATGATGAATTCCACATCACCTAAGAGTTGCTTTAGCATAGCGATGTTTTCTTTCTGCTCTTCCTGTAGATAAACGCGCAACTTATTTTCCCTACGGTCCGCTACACATCCCGTGATATGATATTCAATCGGCAAATTCATGACTTGTGTTTTCAAGGCATCTAATTCATTGAGTGAATAATTTGCATTTAAAAATACAACTTTATCAGAATAGTCACAGATTGAATGGTATTTCTTTTGTATTTCATCTGTAAGGCCGACGATCCAAAGATAAAGTTTGTCACCATCAATATACTCTCCACCATATTCGTCTGGGTAAATCGGACAACCATCACAGTCCCAATCAAAAGTGTTCCATAGCTTTTCATAAGCAAGGAGTGCTCGACTTTGATCCACATAGGATGCAGAAGATTTGATACTGGGTTTTAATTGAAATGTAAAAATTAGAACGAATGTTAGAATCGCCGCTCGTTTTAAAGTGTAGTTCATTCTTAGAATCTCCTTTCTTCAATTCCAAACTCAACCTTTTTTACAACAACCAAATAAATAAAAACTATTCCACCTTCTTTCAGATTGGCATAATTCAATATTTACAAATATTATACCATATCACAGCAAAATAGCAATCCCGATTTGTGTATTTTTTACGATTGACACAAATAAA
>CADBSP010000208.1 GCA_902797405.1 uncultured Eubacteriales bacterium
ATCAAATCAAATAAGATGTTTCTTCTCCTTAGCCTGGGCACGCTGGGTCTATATTTTTCAAACTCCAGCCTAAACATGTACATGGCTCAGATAGCGGGAAACCTGGGGGGAAACAGCGAGGACGTTGGAAGAGTTTTCTCAGTTCTCGCTTTCATGGAGATACCGACGCTGATTCTTTTTGATAAACTGTATAAAAAGTTTCGCTGCGAATCCATGCTGAAATTTTCGGCAGTCGCGTTTGTCCTCTGGGTGGGCTCATGCGCCTATGCGAAAACCGTCGGCATGCTCATTGCAGCACAGATATTTCAGATGTTTGCCTTCGCCCTATATCTTCCAGCAATGGTCAGATTTATTGATGACAATATGAGGGAAGGCGAGGCGATAAAAGGTCAGACGCTTTTCACAACTATGACGACTTCTGCAGCTGTATTTGCCGGACTTCTGGGAGGCTTTATCATCGATCAAAAGGGGATTAATGCTATGACGTTCTTTGCTACAATTGTAACGGCAATTGGTGTAGTCATCGTCTTCCTAACCGTCGGAAAAGTTGCGAAACCGAATACGGAAAACCAGGTGCGATAAGCACATTAGTCATAGAAGACGAATGCGATAATGTGCCTGAGTAAGAAACAAGCACAGTAAGCGCGATTCATTAATTACAAATACGAGAAGCAACATAAATTTAAGAAGAGGATTATCATGGAACAGAAGCATTACAAAATATTGATTGTTGACGATGAACCGGATATCAGAGAAGTGGTTGCGGTGCTTCTTGGTAGCGAAGGCTACCAGGTGCTTCAGGCCGAAAACGGTGGTTCTGCCGTAGAGATGGTTTATGCAGACAAAACCATCGACCTGGTTATCCTGGACATTATGATGCCGGGAATGACGGGGGTGGAAACCTGCGAGATGATTAGGAAACGTTCACATGTTCCGGTCCTTTTCCTAACAGCCAAATCCCAGGATCAGGATAAGGTCGATGCATACTCCCAAGGAGGAGATGATTATTTGGTCAAACCGTTTTCACAAACCGAGCTCATCATGAAGGTGAGATCACTTCTCCGCAGGTATAAAGAATATAATGCGTCGAGCAGCCAGATGCAGAATCCTTCGGCGCTCGGAGGCAACGTAATTCTGGACAGCAAAAGCCGCTCCGCGATCAAAGACGACAAGCGCATTCCTTTGACGGACAAGGAGTATTCAATAATGAGGTACTTTGTTGAACACAGGGGAGAAATTGTGGGCAACAAAGAACTCTACGAAGGCGTTTGGAATGACAGCTATCTTCCGTCGGACGGAAACACGGTCATGGTTCATATCCTTAACTTGAGAAAGAAGCTAGAGGAGGATGCCAACCATCCGGAAATAATAAAGACCATTTGGGGAAAAGGCTACCGCGTGGAATAAAACCAAACTGTCTTTTAGAAAGGGCTACCACGTGGAATAATTACATGTTAGAAAGGGCCATATAATAGAGTGAGCCAAAAAAGTAATTCTGCTAAAACACCAAGAAAACATTTTATCACACTGAATCTGAAACTAGCTATTGTGGTCGTGATCGCTTTGATCATGACCCTTCTGGTATTTGAGGTACTTGGCATGATTCAGTCCTTTGTGGTACAGAAATACTACCTAAGTGAAGAAGCGGTTAAGCGAAACGAGGACGAAGCCTTCGAAACCTTGGAGCGTTTCATAAACGGGAAAAAAATCAAAAGTACAGACACCGAGGCTCTGCATAATTGGGTTAAGGAGCAGGAATACACATATCTCACAGTTTCCGATAACTATTCAATCGCCTTTGACGGAGGATGGAGTGTAAGCGCAACGCAACCGGCAGACACCGATGTGACAGAGCAAAGCAATATCGAATATGGCGACGAGAATGCCAGAATAACTCCGGACACTTTCCAACAGGATCTAAAAAACAGAATTATTCAATTTGACGACGGTCCGTTCTACGTATTTATCAATGTATATAAGGAAGAATATTTTTATCGTATGATGATGTTCGTCAGGATTATTTTATGCGTCCTGACGCTCATAGGAATCATCATGGTATATAACGGGAGAGTGCTTGGTAGAATCGCGAGGCTCTCTGCAGAGGTAGAGGAAGTAACCAGCGGAAACCTGGCAGCCAATATACAGGGCACGGCGAATGACGAAATCGGAAGGCTTGCGAACAACGTTCACTCCATGCGTAACTACATCATTAAAAGGTTGCAGAGTGAAAAGGAAGCATGGGATAAAAACTCGGAGCTCATAACCGCCATGAGCCACGACATTAGAACTCCGCTCACTTCATTAATCGGTTACTTGGACATCATCGAGAGCGAAAAATACCAGAGTAAGGACGAGGAAAAGAGATACATAGAAGCATGCAGAGAAAAGGCGTTCCAGCTTAAGGACCTTTCGGATAAGCTCTTCCAATACTTCCTGGTTTTCGGGAGCAAAGGCGCAGAAAAGAATACAGAGCTGTATGATGCCAGCATCCTGCTCCAGCAGATTATCTCCGAACATTCCGCCGAACTTATAAACTACGGATTTAACATAGACCTGGATTATCGGATTCCAGAGGAGCTTGAAATCGAAGCGGACATTTCCGGTCTCAGAAGACTCTTTGATAATATCTTCTCCAATATTATGAAGTACGCGGAGAAGACCTCGGCCATCAGAATAAGCGTCGGTTTGGATGAAGAGGAAAGAAGCATCCGAATCAGCATGATTAACAGCGTGAGAAAAGAATCCCGTCAGGTGGAGAGCAATAAGATCGGTCTTAAAACCTGCGATAAGATTTGCACGGACATGGGTGGAAGCTTCTCCTATCAGGATGAGGGACAACTTTTCACGGTCAAGCTTTCAATTCCTGTCTACAAGCAAAAAACCGGAGGGGGTCTTCAGACTGCAGAGGAGCTTGCGGCTGCAGATATTGCGGACATCCACGATATTAATATTCATAATATCGAGGAAGTTCTGGGAACTGAACTCGTTAACGTTGCGGAATCGGTTAATCTGGAAAATGAGAAGATGGGTTTAGGCGAGACGGTTGACCATGAAAAAGAGCAAATGACGGCGGCAGAGTTCTTTGATTCTGAAAACGAGATAATTATCAACAACCCTGAAAGCACTGCAGGCGTAGAGAACTTAACTAACGATTAAAATGATAGCGAGAAATCGAGAAGCGAATAATATAAAAAGGAGCGTGTGTTATGGAAAATCAGTATTATCAAAAAGAGATTGAAACCATGTCCAGGGAGGACATGAAGAATCTCCAAAGCGAAAGGCTAGTTAAACAAATCAAACATGTATGGGACAATGTCCCATATTACAGACAACTGATGGAAGAGAAGGGAGTGACGCCGGAGGATATTAGTGGCATCGAAGACCTTCATAAGCTTCCATTTTTGACTAAAGATGACCTGAGGGACCAATACCCTTACGGACTCCTGGCGACTGATTTAGAAAACTGCGTCAGAATCCAGTCCACATCAGGAACAACAGGTAAGAGAGTCGTTGCGTTCTATACGCAAGGTGATGTTGATCTTTGGGAAGAATGTTGCGCTAGAGCGCTAACTGCAATAGGCGCAGGAAAGGGTGACGTCTGTCATGTGAGCTATGGCTACGGTCTCTTTACCGGTGGCCCCGGATTAAACGGAGGCTCTCATAAGGTGGGATGCCTGACGCTTCCAATGTCATCCGGAAATACAGAGAGGCAGCTGCAATTTATGATGGACCTGGGATCCACCATACTTTGCTGCACTCCGTCCTATGCGGCTTACCTTGGAGAGTCCCTAAAGGAAGCGGGATATAAACCGGAGGACAATACGCTTAAGGCAGGAATTTTTGGTGCGGAGCCATGGACAGAGGAGATGCGAAGAGACATAGAAAGCTCCCTTGGTATCAAAGCCTACGACATCTACGGCCTTACGGAAACCAGTGGTCCGGGAGTTAGTTTCGAATGCTGCGAGCAAAACGGAATGCACATAAACGAGGATCATTTCATTCCGGAAATAATCGACCCGGACACAGGGGAAGTTCTTCCTGAGGGATCAAAGGGAGAACTGGTCTTCACATCGATAACCAAGGAAGCCTTTCCTTTGATTAGATATAGAACCAGAGACATAACCGTGCTAAGTCGCGAGAAGTGCTCCTGCGGTAGAACCCTGGTAAAGATGAGAAAGCCTATGGGACGTTCTGACGATATGCTCATTATCCGCGGCGTAAACGTATTCCCATCTCAGATAGAGACGGTGCTCCTAAAGGAAGGTTATACACCGAATTACCAGATTGTAGTAGACAGAGAAAACAATTCAGACAGCTTGGATGTCTATGTGGAAATGAATCCGGAATCCTTCTCCGACGTTGTTAAAGATATCGAAGAAGATGCAAGCAAGCTGGCAGGAGCCATAAAGACTATGCTTGGAATTAAACCGAAGGTTCACCTGGTTGCACCTAAGACAATTGAGAGAAGCGAAGGAAAAGCGGTTAGAGTAATCGATAAGCGTAAGCTTCACGATTAGTTTGAAGGGAGCGTGTAGAATGGCTATTAAACAATTATCCATGTTTGTGGAAAACAAAAAAGGAGCCTTGGCTCATGTGCTTAAACAATTCTCCGACAATGGCGTGGGGCTAAGGGCGATGACTATCGCGGATACAAAGGATTTTGGAATTCTCCGCGTTATAGTCGACGATAGAGAGGGCGCAATCCGTGCCCTTCAGAACGCAGAGATAGTTTTCTCGGTAAACGATGTAATTGCAGCAGAAGCAGCGGACGTCCCGGGAGGTTTGGCATCCGTGCTAAATATCCTTATGGACGCGGGAATCGACATCGAATATACCTATGCATTCGTAGTTGAATCAGGAGATAGAGCCTGTGCAATCCTAAGAGTATCCGATGTAGAAGCGGGAGAAAAGGTGCTATCGGAAGCAGGAGTGCCGCTGGTTTCAGAAGACGAAATTTTAAGAATATAGTATTAAGAGTATAAAGAAGCGTGAACCGAGTCGCACGATAGAATTTAAAGAAGGACATAAACGATATTTAACAAAACGAACAATGGGATTAACTGAATTAGAGGTTCGGGAACGAATTCAAAGAGGACAAGTCAATACGCAGGTGGACCCATCCACCAGAACAATAGCGCAGATAGTTAAAGAGAATGTCTTTACCTACTTTAACCTTATCTTCGTTGTACTGGCGCTTCTTTTGATTATGGTGGGTTCTTTTAAGAACCTCACATTCATGTTAATCGTCATAGCAAATACGGGAGTCGGAATCTTCCAGGAACTTAAATCAAAGAGAACCCTGGATAAGCTGAAGCTGCTTAAGATGCCGAAGTCTCACGCAATCAGAAGCGGTGTAGAGGTCGAGGTTCCCACATCCAAGCTTGTGCTGGATGACGTTGTAGTCCTAAGGGCAGGCGCCCAAATTCCGGCAGATGCAGAGGTTCTGGAAGGAACAATCCAGGTAAACGAGGCGCTACTCACAGGTGAAGCGGATGAGATAAATAAAACCACCGGAGATAAACTCCTCTCGGGAAGCTTTGTTGTATCCGGAGAATGTTACGCCAGACTTATTGCGGTTGGTGAGGACTCATACATTTCCAGGCTCACCATCGAGGCTACAGAGGAAGGTGGGAACGAAGACTCGGAGATGATACTATCCTTAGATAAATTGGTGAAGGCAATCGGTATCATCATCATCCCTGTAGGCGTAATCATGCTGGTTCAGGAATTGGTTGTCCTGGGTAATTCCTTCCGTGACAGCATCATAGGAATCGTAGCAGCGATTCTTGGAATGATTCCGGAGGGTCTGTACATGACCGCCTCAATTGCGATGGTTGTTTCCGCCCTCAGGTTAGCAAAGAAAAATGTGCTGGTACAGAATCTCCGCTGCATAGAAGCCCTGGCTCGCGTAGACGTGCTCCTGGTGGATAAGACGGGAACCATAACGTCTTCAGACATGAGAGTTGCGGGATTCACTACTGCAGAAGAAAGAAACCGAGAGTCCATATCCCAGCTAATAGGTTCCTTTGTTCAGGAACAAAGTGCGGACAGCACAACCATGGAAGCACTCCAGGATTATTTTAGTGAATCAGATCCAAGCGAAGCGGCAATTACCGTCTGCCCGTTTTCTTCCAGATACAAATACAGCGGTGCTACCTTTGTTAGTGGAAACTATGTAATCGGAGCGCCGGAATATGTTCTAGGCAGCAATCTAGGAAGATACAAAGAGTACATAGAGAAGATGTCTGCAGAGGGCTACAGAGTTTTGGCATTCTGCAGGATAGATGAAGAACCTGCAGGGCAGGTACTAAGTGAACCATCAGAACTTTTGGCTCTCGTATTCCTGGAGAATCCGGTGAGAGAAAACGCGGCCAACACCTTCGGTTACTTTGCTGAAAACGGCGTAGAGGTGAAGGTCATCTCCGGAGATAATCCGACCACCGTATCTCATATCGCCATGGAGGCGGGAATACCGGACGCGGATAAATATGTGGACGCCAGAAGCCTGGTAAACGACAGAGCAATTTCTGACGCAATTCAGCGCTATACGGTTTTCGGAAGAGTATCCCCCGAACAAAAGAGACAATTCGTTTGGGCCCTCCAGGAACAAGGTAAGACCGTTGGAATGACGGGAGATGGCGTGAACGATATCCTGGCGCTTCGCGATGCGGACTGTTCCGTGGCAATGGCTTCCGGAAGCGAAGCCGCAGCAAACGCTGCACAGCTGGTGCTTCTGGATTCAGACTTCGGTCAAATGCCATCCGTAGTATCAGAAGGACGAAGAGTGGTAAACAATATCCAGAAGGCAGCATCGCTTTATCTAACAAAGAACATCTTTTCCTTGCTACTGGCTATTTTCTCAATGATTAGCGTTCTAAGCTATCCGCTAAAACCATCGCAGATAACTTTGATTAGTATGTTTACGATTGGGGTGCCGTCGTTCATTCTGTCGCTGGAATCGAACTTTAAGAAAATAGAAGGAAAGTTCCTGCCCAATGTTTTCAAGATGGCAGCACCTGCGGGTATCACTATGTTCATTTCCGTAAGCGCCATGGTCATATTTGGTCAGGTCTTTAAGATAGATGAATCGTGCATTTCCACGTCTGCTACAATGCTTGTTGCATTGGTCGGCTTCCTATTCCTCGGCAAGGTGGCAGTTCCGGCTAACAAACTCCACGTAGGGATGATATTTGCGCTAATTGCGGGGATGGCATACTGCGTGATATTCATGCCGCAGCTCTTTGATATAGAGGCCATAACTATGAAGGCCGCCATGCTTCTGGCTGTATTCCTAATTGCAACAGAAGGTCTTTTCCGCTACGTGCACGCAGGGGTCGGAGTGGCAGCTGCATTCAGTGAACACAGGCAAACAAAGAGAGAAGAAAAGCGCGCGTCTAAACTAAAGAAGCGCAGAGCCAGAGCAAAGGCTGCAGCCAAAGCAGAATTAGAAGCAGAGGAAGCCGCTCGGGATTACTATTATACGGAATAATTAATTGATTGAATCAAGTAGGATTGCCTAATAGATGAGAGTTTCCAATTGAAGAGAAGGTTGTGAGTAAGAGATGAGTGCGATCGATTATACCGAAAAAATGAAAAAACTAGGACCCTTGCCGGAGGATATGCGCATATTCTGGGTAGGAGAAAATGTTGCTCGGATTGAAGCAAGGATGCCCTACTGTTTGCAATGCATTAACGAAGGTAGAGAAATAGTTGCTGCACTTGAAGACTTTGCTCAGATAATTGGTCCCAGAGTTAGGATTGTTGACGAGGACGATTTGGACATAGCAAAGGCTCTAACAACGAGCGCAGCAGTTCTGGTCAGGGTAGATGAAAAGCTAACCGTAGACACATCCCAAGCAGTGACAGCAGATGGCAGCATCGTAATCGCACCTGTGGACAATGCTATCCAGGCAGCTTCCCTTCCATTAAGCGGAAGACCGAGGGACGGCAAAGCCCGTAGAGAGCAGGACTACGTTGTAACTACAGGTCGCGATCCATATGAAGCGTATGTGGCATTAACCGTATTGGAAAAAGCCGCAGAGGTTCAGATTCTGGCTGATGCATTAGGAGGAGTGAGACCAATCCCGGAGAGAACTGCCAGGAAGCTCCGCCAGAACTACCTGAGCAAGTATTCGAAAGCAGGTCGTAAGCGTCGTGACCAGGAGTTTATCGAGTCAGGTGAATCGGACTACATCAATGACGGAATTGAATCGAAGGAAATCGCACAGGAGGTAACTGAAGATTTAGAGGCTGCTGAATCCAACAAAGCCTCAATCGACGCGTCATTAGATGCGGAATTTCTGTTGGAGGAATTCAAGCAGCGCGGAAGCATGGTTAGCTTCGGTAAAAAACTCATAGAGAAGAAGATGGTCCAGGGAACATGGGGAAATCTTTCCGTTAGATTGGACGGAAGCGAAGAAGACTATATGCTGGTTACACCGACGGGATTGGACTATGACAGTCTGGGGCCGGAAGATATGGTGAAGGTAGAGATAGAAACCGGAAGATACGAAAGAAGAGACTCGGATGGAAATAAAAAGCCTAATAAACCAACGACGGAGATGAACCTTCATGCAGGAATCTATAAGAGCAGGCCGGATGTTGGAGCAATTATCCACACTCATTCCAAGTACTGCTCCGTATTCGCAGCATGCAATATGCCGCTGGAGGTTATCGACACATATTTGGCAGAGGAAGTTGCTGCTGATATAGTTCACATAGCAGACTACGCACCTTCTGGAAGCGACGAACTCAATGCAAATGTAGTTAAGGCATTGGGAGGTTACATAAAGGATGAGGACATGGAAAGCGTTGACGAACTTCATGCAGTCTTTACCGGCATGTTTTATGGAAGAAAAGGTTGCTTGATAGCAAACCACGGCATGGTCGCTGTCGCTGCTGATTTGGATGGTGCATTGGAAGTTGCCGAAGCCATGGAGGAAGCGGCAAGAAAGCTAATCAATCAGAGGTTAACTAGGTTAGTTGAAAAGAAGGAGGGACGCTCTTGACCACATTAGCGATATATATAGTTGCAGCAATAGGACCTGCGGCAGTGCTCATGTTCTATGTTTATAAAAAGGACACTGTCGAAAAGGAACCTCTGGACTTATTGGGAAGATTAATTCTCGGCGGATGCTTGGCAGCGGTTCTTTCAGGTGTATTGGAGCAGGGAGGAATTATGATTCTGGATCGATTCGTCGATCAAAGGAATCCTTTCTATGTTATACTCCTTGCGTTTTTAGTCGTGGCAGTCATCGAGGAGGGAAGCAAGTACTTCTTCCTGAAACGAAGAACATGGAAGAACCCACACTTCAACTACTGCTTCGATGGAATAGTATATGCGGTCTTCGTCTCCCTGGGTTTTGCTGCTTTGGAAAACCTGGGTTACGTAATGGGCTACGGGCTGGAAATCGCGCCAAGCAGGGCGCTTCTTTCCATCCCTGCGCACATGGGTTTTTCCGTCTTTATGGGTTATTTCTATGGTAGAGCCAAGCGCCTGGAACTTATCGGAAAGTACGGGGCAGCCAGAGGAGAACGCATTCTGGGCTACGTGATGGCAGTATTTCTGCACGGATTCTACGATGCCTGCGCTATGATGGGTACCGAGCTTGCGTCGACCATATTCTTCATCTTCGTAATCATCGTGGACATAGCAGTAATCTACACAATCCGCCGCGGCTCTAAAGAAGACGAACCCCTGTAAACCTCGCCGTTAAAACCGCAAATCTTTGAATTATATTGCGTGGATAGATGCGATTGCTCATATAATTATATAGGCAGCGGGGGTAGTAGGTCTGCAACGTCCTCGATAATTTAGAAATATAAACAGGTAAGAGGGGTGTAGCCCCTACAACATCCCGCAGAAATTTAATAGGTTAATCAAAAAATGAAAAAACCTTCGTTTGGAGTCATCCAGTGGGCTGGGGACCCCCGTTGATGACTCCACGAAGGTGCTTTTTATTTTTTGACTTTAACCTCAAATTTCGAGGACGTTGGAAGGCACTACCCTCTCTTCCTTTTAAGCTCTTTCTGAGATGAGCTCCAGGCTGTGCTCTTCGTTCATCTGGTCGCACATGTCTAAGAACTCATCCAGAGGAACGTTTCTGAGCTGCTGGTTGGAGCCGCGAACGTTTATAGAAACAGTGCGTTCTTCGGCTTCTTTGTCCCCTAAAACGATGATGTACGGAATCTTAAACTGCTTGAACTCCTTAATCTTGGCATTCATATTCTTATCTTCGTAATCAACCTCGAAGCGAACGCCGTTTGCTCTAAGCAGAGCGCAAACTTCCTTAGCGTAGTCGTTGTGTTCAGACTTAATAGGAACAACAGCAACCTGAGTCGGCGAGAGCCAGAAGGGGAATGCACCCTTAAAGTTCTCTATGATAACAGCAATGAATCTTTCAAATGATCCGTAGAGTGCGCGGTGAATAACAACCGGTCTATACTGTCCGCCGTCAGCTGCAGTATACTTTAAATCGAAGTTTGCAGGGAGCTGGAAGTCTAGCTGAATTGTTCCGCACTGCCATTCACGACCAAGTGCATCCTTCATCTGAAGGTCAATCTTCGGTCCATAGAAGGCACCGTCGCCCTCATTTATTTCATATCCGCCTTCACCATACTTGGAATCGAGGATATTCTTTAGAGCCTTTTCTGCCAGATTCCATGTTTCGATATCGCCCATGAAATCCTCAGGTCTGGTTGAAAGCTCCGCGCGATATTCCAAACCGAGCGTATTATATATTCTGTCTGTCAGTTCGAAAATCTTTGCTATCTCTTCTTCTATCTGAGTTTCCATGACAAAGGTATGGTCGTCGTCCTGACGGAATTCCTGAACTCTGAGAAGACCGTTAAGTTGTCCGGACTTTTCCTTCCTGTGAAGCACATTGTTCTCGGAAAGTCTAAGAGGAAGATCTCTGTAGGAACGGGTCTTGGATTTAAAGACGATCATGGCGTTCGGACAGTTCATCGGTTTTGCTGAATAGATGTCTGCCTCTTCAACCGGCTTCATCTTAAAGGAACCGCTTTCGTCCAGGAGAATATGACCATCTTCATCTCTCTCCAATTCAGGAACGACAAACATATTGTTTTGGTAGTGGGCCCAGTGTCCGCTGATTAGGTAGAGCTTACGGTTATTGAATACCGGAGCACAGATTTCCTGGTAACCATACTCATCCTGAAGAGTTCTGGAGAAGTTCATTAGTGTGTTGTAAAGCTTCCATCCTCTGGGGAGCCAGTAAGGCATACCCGGGGCTGTTTCATCGAACATAAAGAGTTCCAGTTGAGGTCCCAGCTTCTTATGATCTCTCTCCTGAGCTTCCTGGAGCCATTTAAGATGTTCTTTAAGCTGCTGCTTGTCAGGGAATGCGAATACATAGATTCTCTGAAGTTGATCTCTGTTTTCGTCACCGCGCCAATATGAACCGGATGCGGACTTAACCTGGAATGCAACATTCATAAGGTCCTGAGAATTCTCAATATGAGGTCCGCGGCAAAGGTCGACGAAGTCGTCACCGGTGTAATAAACGGTAAGCGCCTCTTCTTCCGGTAGATCCTGAATAAGCTCGACCTTGAACTTTTGGTCTTCGAACATCTTAAGTCCTTCGGCTTTGCTCACTTCCTTTACAGTCCAATCCTCGCGGCGTTTAATGATTTCCCTCATCTTTTCTTCTATCAAAGGGAAGTCTTCCTGAGTTACGGTTCTGGGAAGGAGGAAGTCGTAGTACATACCGTCATCAATCTGTGGACCGATAGCGTACTGGACATTATCTTTACCAAAAATCTCTATTACTGCCTTTGCCAGAATATGGGCCAAAGAATGCCTATATACCTCTAAAAATTCTTCCTTGTTCATAACTATTATCCTCTATTCTTATTAAATTTATTCTTCTTTTGCTTCTTCCACGTCGCCGGTACCCATTGCAACTGCAGCGACAGCCAATACGACTATGCCCAGCATAGCTACAAAGACCATCATGTTTTCAATAGCATCCTGGCGGACGATTTTTTTCTGAGTTTTATCTGCTTTTCTATAAAGCTTGTCTGCCTTGACCTGGGCCTTGGCAGCTTTCTTCTGCGCGGCTTCCAACTTTTTTAAGGCCTTTTGCGCCTTGTCGGCATTAGTAGTTGTTGACATTTTTATCTCCATTTCTTTACATGAGGTTCCAGAGCCTATTCTTCGTATATTCTATCACTATATTAATTGGAATAAAAGAGAGGAAGTTCTTTATTTTTCTTTATTTTTTTTGAATAATGGGTTATAATCGTAGCAGTTATTTTCGTTTTTTCCCCAAGTTGGATCCCAACAAAAGAAAGGAAAGGGCATTCAGCCCGGTTTTATCTATGCCAAGAAAGAAAAAAGAAGAAATTGAAGAAATCGTTCAGGAAGAAACCACTGCTGTGACAGAGGAAGTCGCTCCTGAGAGTTTTGATGTTGAAGAAGCAGAGGAGAAGCCAAAGAAGGCTACTAGGAAAACGGCAACAAAGACTGCTGCGAAGACATCAGCAAAGGGAACTAAGAAGACGGCTGCGTCCAAAACATCTAAGGCATCTGCCACCAAGGATGATACGCCAGTGGAAGAGGGCGTCAAAGCTGCTAAGGACGATGCTCCAGCGGAAGAGGCTGTCAAAACTGCTAAAGACGATGCTCCAGCGGAAGAGGAGGCAAAAGCACCCGAGGGCGATGCTCCTATGAAAGAGGCTGCAAAAGTTGCAAAGGACGATGCGCCTGCTGACGATAAAGTCGCCAAGAAGGATACTCCTGCAGACGATGGCAAACCCGCCAAGAAAGAAGCTTCTGAAGCCGATGACAAACCAGCGTCATCCGAACAGCCGGAGCCCGCTTCAACAGAGCGCCCGCGCCCTGAGGTCACCGGCATTTTAGATATTGCAGAGGACGGCAACTTTGGTTTCCTGCGATTCGACAATTTCCTCACAAGTGAAAAGGATATATATGTTTCTCCAACTCAGATCAGAAGATTCAATCTGAAAACAGGAGATAAGATAAATGGTATTTCCAGACTCCCAAATGAAGGTGAAAGATTCGGTGCCCTCCTTTATGTAAACAGCGTAAACGGAGAAGAACCGGGAGCAGCAATTAAGAGAGCTGACTTTTCCTCCTTGACTCCAATCTTTCCAAATGAAAGACTGAATATGGAGATGGGAGCCAAGGAACTCTCCATGAGATTGATCGATTTGATTGCACCGGTCGGCAAAGGCCAGCGCGGTCTAATCGTAGCTCCGCCAAAGGCAGGAAAGACAACGCTTCTAAAGCGTATCGCAAACAGTATAGAGCATAATCATCCGGAAGTAGAATTGATAGTACTCCTGGTGGATGAGCGTCCGGAAGAAGTTACGGATATGAAGAGGTCATTAACTGCGGGAGAGGTAATCTATTCTACCTTTGATGAAAGGCCGCAGCACCATGTAAAGGTTGCAGAGATGGTGCTTGCCAGGGCTCAGCGATTGGCAGAACATAAGAAAGACGTCGTTATCCTTCTGGACAGCATCACCAGATTAGCCAGAGCATATAACCTGGTGGAGCCTTCTTCGGGGCGTACCCTATCTGGTGGTTTTGATCCGGTGGCATTATATAAACCTAAGAAATTCTTTGGCGCAGCGCGTAATCTGGAAGAGGGAGGAAGCGTGACGATATTGGCAACTGCCCTTATAGAAACAGGATCCCGAATGGATGATGTTATATATGAGGAATTTAAGGGTACAGGTAATATGGAGCTTCATTTGGATCGCAAGCTTTCAGAAAGACGCATCTTCCCGGCCATCGACCTCAACAGATCGGGAACACGTCGTGAAGATCTGCTCATGACACAGGATGAGCTGGAAGCAATCTGGATGATGCGAAGGGCCATGAGCAATTTGCCGCTCCAGGAAGTTACAGAAACTATAATAGATAATCTGTCCCAGACCGTAAGCAATGAAAACTTTGTTCAGATAATAAAGAAGGTACTGATGGGACGATAGTAAAAAGAATCGTGTCAAAAAGCGCCTTAAAAATACTTAGAAGAAAGATGCTTTGATGGTACGATAAAGAGGGATTAGTAAAGAATGGACCTAAATAAGATATTTCTAAAAGATGCCTGCCCGACATCGATGGGCGGTCAAGCTGTTATGGAGGGAGTCATGATGCGCGGTGCGAGCCGCATGGCTATCGCTGTAAGAGTACCCGATGGCAGGATACATATTAAGACACAGCCTTTGGCAAAACCGGGTTGGTGGACCAAGGTCCCTATCGTTAGGGGCGTGTTTGCGTTCGTCACTTCACTTTCGTCCGGGATGAAGACTTTGCTCTATTCGGCGGATGTGTTGGAATCATACGGAGCGTATGACGATGACAGCACATCAGGTTCAGAATCTGGTAGCGGAGAAGGTGAACAGCAGAGCAAGTTTGAAGCCTGGTTAACAAAGAAGTTTGGAGAGAGAGCAGTCTGGAACATGGCAATTACTTTCTCCGTAATCGTCGCGATTCTGCTATCCGTTGGTATTTTCATTTTGCTTCCGACGGTGGTGGTTAGCTTCCTCAAGCGCTTTACTGAGAATGCTATTCTACTTAACCTGGCGGAAGGCATTCTTAGAATTACGATTTTCATCATTTATATTGCGGCGATAAGCCGACTGGATGACATAAAGACCACCTTCCAATACCACGGTGCGGAGCATAAGACAATTCACTGCTTTGAAAACAATTTGGATTTAACACCGGAAAACGCGCAGCAGTTTTATACTCTTCACCCCAGATGTGGAACCAGCTTCCTTATGTTTGTTATGGTAATCAGCCTCATACTCTTCTCGTTGTTAGGCTGGCCTAACGTATGGGTGAGACTTTTATCGCGTATACTTTTGATACCGATTGTTGCGGGGCTTTCCTACGAGCTTCTTAAATGGGCTGGAAGAAGCGATAGCATCCTGGTAAAGATACTAAGCCTTCCGGGACTAGCGCTTCAAAAGCTTACGACCAAGGAGCCCGACAATAAGCAGCTGGAAATTGCAATTGCTTCCATAAAGGCAGTATGCGTACCTGAGGACGCACCGTATATAGAGGGCATCTGCGATAAGGACGCGAACCTATTGGAAGAGCGCCATGTAGGAAGTGAACCGGAAGAAAAGAAAGCGGCGTAGTGATTAATCAAAAGGTAAACATAGACACCACGGAGGTAGTATGAGTTTAACCGTGAAGCAAATAACGGATATTGCAACCAAGCAATTGGAGTCCTGTGGCATTTCGGATGCCAGGAGGGACAGCGACACTTTATATTGCTACATGGTGGGAATTCCGGAATCCAAAATGTTCACGGAATATCAGTATACATTGCAGGAAGTGCTTTGTGATAAATACTTTGATTTGATTGATCGAAGAGCCTCAGGTGAGCCTCTTCAGTATATAGTGGGAAGCACCGAATTCATGGGGCTTCCCTTTAAAGTTGCACCGGGAGTTTTGATACCCAGGCAGGACACGGAGACCTTGGTAGAGGATGCCTTGGAGGTTATGGAGCGAGGAACCCTTCGGAGGGATCCTGTGATTGATTTAAAGAAGAGCTGGGATGTCTTGGACCTTGGAACGGGTAGCGGAGCAATCGCGATTTCAATAGCAAAGATTGCACCGGAGGTTGGTGTTAAAGCCAGCGTCACAGCCAGCGACATTAGCAAGGATGCACTTAAGATAGCGAGGGAAAATGCAAGACTAAACGGTGCGGAAAAAATGGTGAAGTTCGTCGAGGGAGATTTGTTCGCTCCGCTTGGCGGAGTTCTGGGAACAAAGAAGTTCGACATGATAATCAGCAATCCGCCATACATCCCAACTGAAGTTATTGATACGCTTCAGGTGGAGGTAAAGGATCATGAACCCATGATGGCGCTGGATGGTGGCGAAGACGGATTGGATATCTATAGAAGAATTGCAGAGGCGCTTCCCAAGCACTTGAAAAAGGACGGAGTCCTCATGTTGGAAATTGGACACGACCAAAGAGAAGCAGTAACAGGTATACTGAAAGAAACAGAGCTATTCTTTGATATCAGGTGCCACCAGGATCTGGCGCGAAAAGACAGAGTAATCTTTGCTGTAAGATAGAAACAAGAAGCAGCAAATAACTAATAGCCTTTCCGGATATCTGCTAGGTAGACAAGAGGATTTCCGGATAGGTAGTTTTCTAGATCCTCCGCGAACATATCATAGTTCTTATCCTTGGTCCAATCGGTAGTTTCCTGTCCGGAAATATGAGGAGTGATATATAGATTTGGAACATCCCACAGAGGACTTTCCGGCGGAAGTGGCTCTGTGCGAAGAACGTCCAGTGTTGCTCCGGCGAGCCTTCCTTCCTTCAAAGCGCTTACCAGTGCATCTTCATCCACAGCGGAGCCACGACCAACGTTAACTACGTATGCTGAATCGGGCATCCGATCGATTAATTCCCTTGATAGAATTCCTGTGGTTTCAGGAGTTCCGGGTAAACACATCACTAAAAGATCTACGTCGGAAACGACATCATTAAGGTCATCTGTTTTTACGACTCTATCAAAGTGCTCAACGGGATTTCCGCTTTTGCTGACCCCTATCAGGGACTTGGGCTCGAATGCTCTAACGCGTTTGGCAAATGCGCTACCCAGGTCTCCGGTTCCAAGAACAACGATATTGCTATCCTTGAGATTTTTTATAGGCATATAGCCAGTCCATACTTTCTCCTTAATGAATTTATCGTATTCGGGCATTCTTCTCATCATGTAGAGACTCATCATGATTATGTATTCGGCGATTGTTAAACCGAAGGCGCCAGATGAATTTGTGAGAAGGATGTCTCGCCCTTCAAAGACTCCGGATTTAACATAGTTATCAATGCCGGCGGAGGCGGCGCAGAACCATTTGATGTTTGGTGCGTGCTCAATTAACTCGGGGCTGGAACCATAAACAATTTCAGCATCCGCCAAATTTGGAATAGCGGGGGATGTTGAGGAGTAGAACGCTATTGAAGCGCCATATTTGTCCGCGACTAAAGAAATTCTTTTCTTTTGATCTTCATTTATATGAGGGTTAACAAATACAATTCTGGGACCCATAATTTATCTCCTTTTATCGGTTTATGCGGTAATTATAACATAACTATATTATATATAGAATTTTCATAAGACAAATGGATTGTTATGTGTTATAATGTTTGGGTCTTAGAGTATTAAACAATTTGCTTCCGTGGCTCAGTTGGCAGAGCAGCGCATTCGTAACGCGCAGGTCGCCGGTTCGATCCCGGCCGGGAGCTCCATGAAAAATCAATCCCTTTGGAACCGCTGGTTTCCGGCAGTGCCAAGGGGTTTATTGTAAAATACTTTGATAAAGGAGTTAGTGTAAATGCCTACAGAAAACGTAATGACCCAAGACAGCTATAATAAGCTGAAAAGGGAGAGAGATGAATTAATTTCTCAGCGTCCGGAAATCGCAGAGAGGCTGAAGGAAGCCCGTGCATTCGGAGATTTGTCTGAAAACGCTGAATACGACGTGGCGAAAGAAGAGCAGGCAAAGCTGGAGGACAGAATCCTTAAACTGAGCGAACGCCTTAGAACCGCCACAATCATTAAGGACGAAGACCTGACATTAGATCACGTTAGCCTGGGCCTCACAGCAAAGGTTAAGGAAACGAAATCAAAAGTAGTAGAAAGTTACAGCATCGTAGACGTAACTGAAATCGATCCGTTCTCCGATCCAATCAAAGTGTCTGTGGAGTCATCCGTGGGCAAAGCCTTGGTTGGAAGCAAGGTTGGAGATAAAGTAGAAGTATCTGTTCCGGGCGGCAAGCCGATTCGCCTGGAGATTCTGGAGATATCCAGAACAGCATAATCGCCAGTTTATCAAAGACCTAAAAGAATTGCGATAATAGAGAAAGCGTAAATGTGTGATAATTAAAAGGAAAGAAAAATGGATAACGAAAACATGGAAAACATGCAAGGTACAGTAAATGAGGATGTTCAGACGATGGATGAACTAATCCCGGAGGAAACGCTCAGCGAACAAAGAAGGATTCGTAGAGAAAAGCTGGCAGAATTAAGAGCTGCAGGTCGCGACCCGTTCCTCAACGAGACATGGGACGTAACAGCACACAGCCAGGACATCAAAGAAAACTTTATAGCTATGGAAGACCAGGAAGTATCTATGGCCGGTCGTATCATGACCAAGCGTATCATGGGTAAGGCTGCGTTCTTTGATATGCAGGATAAGCAGGGAAGAATTCAGTGCTATGTAAAACGCGATGACATCGGTGAGGAAGAATACAAATGGTTTAAGACCTATGACATCGGCGACATCGTTGGTATCCAGGGTAAGGTTTTCAAAACCAAGACTGATGAAATCTCAATTCATGTTGAGAAACTAGTTCTTCTCAGCAAATCCATTCAGGTTCTCCCGGATAAATTTAAAGGACTTGTCGACCAGGATATAAGATATCGTCAGCGCTACGTCGACCTGATAGTAAATCCAGAAGTTCGCGACACATTCTATAAGCGTGCTCGCATCATCAAAGCCATCAAAGGCGTACTGGAAGATGACTACGGATTCCTGGAAGTTGATACTCCGATTTTGACCACCATCGCAGGTGGTGCCAATGCACGTCCATTTGATACTCATCACAATACATTGGATTTGGACATGAAGTTAAGAATATCCAACGAGCTCTTCCTGAAGAGACTAATTGTTGGTGGTCTGGACCGTGTTTATGAAATGGGTAAGATGTTCCGTAACGAAGGAATGGACAGAAACCACAATCCCGAGTTCACATCCATGGAATGCTATATGGCATACGGAAACATGGAAAGCGTAATGGATGTTACGGAGCAGGTCGTATACAAATCTGCCATGGCGGTTAACGGAACTCCAATTATCACATACCAAGGCAAGGATTTCGACGTGACACCACCTTGGCGCAGACTGAACATGGCTGACGCAGTCAAGGAAATCACCGGAGTTGATTTTGATAAGATAGATAACGACGAGGATGCTCGCAAGGCAGCCATCGGACAGGGAATGGATCCAGAGGAAGTAGCCGGCTGGACGCGCGGCAAAATCATCGCAGAAATGTTTGAAGCTTATTGCGAAGACGTTCCCGGATATCTGGATGGTCCTGTATTCGTAGTGGGACATCCTGTAGAAATTTCGCCTTTGGCAAAGAGAGACCCGCAGGATCCTAGAATCACTCGTCGTTTCGAAGCATATATTAATGGCTGGGAAGTGGCTAACGCATTCTCTGAGCTGAATGACCCAATCGATCAGTATGAGAGATTTGTAGAGCAACAGCGTCAGCTGGATACCGGCGAAGACGATGAAGCACATCCAATGGATATGGACTTCGTAAATGCCTTGGAAGTAGGTCTTCCTCCAACAGGAGGCCTGGGCATCGGTATCGACCGCGTAATCATGCTCATCACCGATGCACCAAGCATAAGGGATATAATCTTGTTCCCGACAATGAAACCAATAGGCTCAGGAAGCGCAGAAAATAAGGGTTCTGAAGAGGCAAATGACAAAACTTACGACCAATTTACGACCGTTTCCGAAAAAATCGATTTTTCAAATGTGGTAATTGAGCCTTTGTTTGAGGAGCAGGTTGACTTTGAAACCTTCAGTAAGTCGGACTTCAGAGCAGTTAAGGTCAAGGATTGCGTAGCAGTACCAAAGAGCAAAAAGCTTCTGCAGTTCACATTGGATGACGGGACAGGAAACGACAGAGTAATTCTGTCCGGCATCAGTGAGTATTATGAGCCGGA
>CADBSP010000209.1 GCA_902797405.1 uncultured Eubacteriales bacterium
AGAAAACTGATTTTGCTCCAAATGAAATCGATACGTTCCAACAGAATTCTCTTTCCGGGATTTGGTGCCTTTGGTCTAATGAGTTCAGCAGGAGCTTCTCTGGTATCCGCAAGGCAGGAGAATATGGTCGCGCCTACTGTGCAGAGAATTGCGACAGCTATTGTTATTGTACCGAGTTTGTAATCAAGTATGAATTCAACATTTTCAGCGAAATCATACATCATAGTATAAGCATGCCATATTACATAAGGGAAGAGGAAGGAACCGCCGAAGAACCCTATCAAACCTCCTATTATTGTTGCAGAGCCGGAATAGAATAGGTACGTCGAGAGGACTGCCATATTGCTATACCCCATGGCTTTTAGCACGCCTATCTGTGTCCTTTGTTCGTCAACCATTCTGGTCATGGTAGTGATACAAACCAGGGCAGCAACCAGGAAGAAGAAAATTGGGAATACCTTGGCGATACTGTCTATGATGCTTGTATCGCTGTCGAAGCAAACGTATCCTACATTTGATTCTCTATCCAGAGAATATGTTTTAGGTTTATCGAATGGAGGGTCAGGCATTTCGCCCACCTCTTTATCGAATGCCTCGCCGGCCTCGGTCACTATTTTTTCTTTTATGCTATCTGCCAGTGGGCCATAAATGGCAAGGTCGCCTGCTGCATCCAATGCATCCTGGATTACTTCTTCTCTCTTTTCTTCAATTTCCTTATTATATTCTTTTTCGTATTCATCGTAGAGTCTGTCGTAGCGAGCCTGGGAAGCATCCTTGAATGCTTTTTCCATTTCCTTTTCAAACTCATCGATTTTGTCTTTGTACTCTTGCGAATATATCTCATGGTATTCGCCAACAGTGGTGTAAATCTGAGTATAGTAATCCATATCAAAACTGCTCTCCTGGATGTAAATATATCCGGAGACGGTTCCGCTTCCGATGGATGTGGTTCCTCTTTCGTAATTCATAAAAAGAGGGGAGTGAACCAGGCCGACTATTGTGTACTCGGTCTCTTTCATAAGATCCAGACTATCTTCATCATTTTCCTTGGATAGAATGAGTTTTTCGCCTATGGTTCCCTTGCCGCCCCTCCATTGGTTGTCGATTATACATTCGTTGTTTTTCTGTGGCAGCCTACCTTCGATTAGGACAGGAAGATTTATGTGCTTCGGAAGAGAAAGAGTTTTAATGACCAAAGCCTTATCCTCTTTATAATCAAAAAGAAGATCCAAGGAAATAGAACCTTCTGCTTCTGTCACAAATTCTTTTTCTTTTATTTCTTTTAAGGAATCCTGATCGTAGCCAAGAGTTGATATGCCTTGGAAATCAAAAAAAGAAGCATTCCGTAGGTAGTCGTTTCCGGTTACGATCATTGCTTCCTTGCAGACCTTTAATCCGCTGAAGAAGCCTACGCCAAGCGCGACGATTGCGAAAATCGCCATATATCTACCAAAGGAATGTTTTATTTCTCTGAAAATGGATTTTCTAAGCATTACCACTCAATTTCATCCACAGATGTTGGATGCTCGTTTTTAATAACCTCTGTTATGGTTCCATTTTTAACTTTAATGACTCTGTCCGCCATGGCTGTAATGGCCTGATTATGGGTGATTATGACTATGGTCATGCCCGTTTTTCTTCCTGTGTCCTGCAGGAGTTTTAGAATGGATTTTCCCGTATTGTAATCCAACGCTCCGGTAGGTTCATCGCAAAGGAGAAGCTTTGGATTCTTCGCTAAGGCTCTGGCTATGGCAACTCGCTGCTGCTCTCCGCCTGAAAGCTGAGAGGGGAAATTGTTTTTTCTTTCCGATAGGCCCACCATTTCAAGTACATCATCCGGGTTCATGGGATTTTTACAGATTTGAGTAGCCAGGGATACATTTTCCAAGGCTGTGAGGTTTTGAATCAAATTATAGAACTGAAATACGAAGCCTATATCGAAGCGACGATAGGTTGTGAGTTCATGTGGTGTTAGGTCTGATATAACCCTGTCTCCCAATCGAACTGTTCCGGATGTTAGTTGATCCATTCCGCCGAGTATGTTAAGCAGGGTGGTTTTTCCGGCACCTGAGGCTCCAACGATAACAGCAATTTCGCCTTCGTCTATTTCAAAGCTGGCATCTCTCAGGGCTTCTATATCAACTTCACCAACGTGATATGTCTTTTTTACATGTGAAAATTCTACAAAACTCATAATGGTTTATTTTAACACGATATGAAAGGTAGTTCAAACATATCAAGACACTTAATTCTAATTAATCCGGGCTTTATGTTGCGTTTTGCGAATAGGTAAAAACCCTATATTGACCGAATTCTGAATATTGTGTGTCGTAAATGTGTACGGCACTAAATATTGTGTGTAAAGAAACTAATGAAACATACATTCCTGAAAACCACAAAAAAAATCGAAAAAAGACAGTATTTTACCCAAAAAGTGTTGAAAAGTGTCATAAAGTGGTGTATTATTGGTGTAATTAGTATAGGGGAAGTGTCTCCAGTGGGGATTTTTGATGGAGGAACTATAGATATATGTTCATGGGAACATACAACAACTCAATAGATGCGAAAAATCGCATGATAGTTCCTGCCAAGCATAGAGCCCAACTGGGGGATGGCTGCGTGATTACAGTCGGTATGGAAGGGTGCCTTTGCATTTATTCCATGGAAGATTGGGAAAAACAAGCCGAAAAAATGGAGGGAATTCCGGAGGCTGACTTAGAAGCCAGAAAGTTTATCAGAAAGGTATTCAGCAG
>CADBSP010000210.1 GCA_902797405.1 uncultured Eubacteriales bacterium
CCGGATGCAAGTACGTGATCCAGTCCACCGTAACCGATGTCGTATGCCCAACCGTCACCACCGAAGATCCAGACGGATGGCTTGATAAGCATATCTTTGTTTTCTACAACGTATTTGGCATCTTCATTGGAGCCGGCGATTTTTTCGCAAGCTTCGAGAAGTGCATTACCTGCTGTTTCAGATATTTCTGCATCTTCCATGCCGTCAATCCAGGCTTGAGCAGTATCTCCAAGCTCACCTACCAGTCTCTCGACTGCGCTCTTCATCTCCTGACGACGAGCCTTTAGGGAGATGGCCATACCGTATCCAAATTCAGCATTATCTTCAAAGAGTGAGTTGGCCCATGCCGGACCACGACCTTCTTTGTTTACTGTGTATGGAGTGCTTGGCAGCGAGTTACCCCAGATGGAGGAACATCCTGTAGCGTTGGCCAGAATCATGCGATCACCAAAGAGCTGTGTAACGAGCTTGGCGTATGGTGTTTCGCCGCAACCCGGGCAAGCGCCGGAGAACTCGAGGAGCGGCTGTAAGAACTGTGAATTCTTAACGTTGTTTGTTCCTGCTGCTTCCTTCTGAGCTGTTGCATTTTCGAATAGATAATCGTATTTCTTCTGTGAAGATTCAAATACTTCTCCGTCCACAGGTACCATCGTAAGTGCCTTCTCTTTAGCCGGGCAGATTGCTGCGCAAGCACCGCAACCTGTGCAGTCCAGACCGGAAATACCCATAGAGAAGAACTTGTCTGCTAGGTCTTTGTTGCCCTTTACAGGTGAAGCATCTCCACCGATTTCTGCACATTGTTTTTCATCAACTATAAATGGTCTGATTACAGCATGTGGGCAAACGTATGCGCACTGGTTACACTGGATGCACTTATCCTTATCCCATGTAGGAATATCTGTAGCAATTCCGCGTTTTTCGAATGCTGCCAATCCATTTGGAACCATTCCTGTTACTGTATCAAGGAAGTGGGATACAGGGATTGTATCTCCATCCAGTCTCTGGTACTTGTAAAGAACGTTGTTCAGATAATCTGTTGTGAGCTGGTCGCGACCGACGAACTTTTCAGGTGCCGGATCATCCGGACAATTCTTCCAGGATTCAGGAACCTCAACTTTATGAATCTTTTCAATACCCTGGTCGATTGCAGCAAGGTTCATGTTTACAATGTTCTCACCCTTGCGTCCATATGTCGCTTTGACTGCATCCTTCATATAACCAACTGCTTCATCTATTGGAATAATGTCAGCCAGCTTAAAGAATGCTGCCTGAAGAACGGAGTTTGTTCGACGTGCACCCAGGCCGATTTCCTTTGCTATTTCAACAGCGTTACAGGTATAGAACTGAACATCGTTATTGGCAATGTATCTCTTCATGGTTGCAGGAAGCTTTTCATCCAGCTCTGCATCCGACCATGTACAATTCAGAAGGAAGTATCCACCTGGCTTAACATCCTCAACCATCTTATAGAGATTTACATAAGCTTCGTTATGGCATGCAACAAAGTCAGCTTGCTTTACATAATATGTAGACTTGATTGGCTTGTCACCAAAACGGAGATGTGAAATTGTTACACCGCCGGATTTCTTGGAGTCATACTGGAAGTATGCCTGTACCTTCTTGTCTGTGTGGTCACCGATGATCTTTACGGAATTTTTGTTGGCACCTACTGTACCGTCAGCACCCAGACCCCAGAATTTGCAAGCCTTTGTTCCTTCAGGAGCCGTATCAGGATAGCTGGACGGAACTATGGAGAGTTCAGTTACATCATCGATGATGGAAAGTGTGAATTCCTTCTTTCCACCCTTTTCCATGTTCTCAAATACTGCCAGGATATCTCCAGGCTGAACGTCCTTGGAACCCATACCATAACGGCCTCTATACATTTCAGCATCCTGGAACTTGGTTCCGTTAAGTGCTGCAACGACATCGAGATAAAGTGGTTCACCGAGTGATCCCGGTTCCTTGGTTCTATCCATTACTGAAATTCTCTTTACTGTTTCCGGCATAACCTTGAGCATATAGTCAGCAGAGAATGGTCTATATAGATGAACCTCAATCATACCAACCTTCTTGCCCTGAGCTATCATGTAGTCGATGAGTTCCTCAGCCGCATCGCAGACAGAACCCATTGCAACTATAATGTCAGTAGCATCCGGTGCACCATAATAATTGAACGGCTTATAGTCGGTTCCGATTTTCTCGTTAACCATGTCCATATATTTTGCAACGATATCCGGAGTATCCAGATAATCCTTGTTGGTTGCTTCTCTGTGCTGGAAGTAAGACTCAGGCTGTTCTGCAGCGCCTAGACTCTTTGGATGTGTGAAGTGGTTTGCGCTTGCCTTAAATCTCTTAACTGCATCCCAATCAACCATGGACTTCAGTTCGTCATAATCCCACATCTCGATTTTTTGCTGTTCATGGGAGGTTCTGAATCCATCAAAGAAATGAAGGACAGGAAGTGTTCCTCCGATTGCAGAAAGATGTGCAACCGCAGCCAGGTCCATAACCTGCTGAACGGAGTTGCTAGCCAGCATCACAAATCCAGTCTGGCGAACTGCCATTACGTCTGCATGGTCACCAAAGATAGAAAGTGCATGTGTTGCAAGAGCTCTTGCCGAAACATGGAAAACAGCAGGAGTATGCTCACCTGCAAGTTTATACATGTTAGGTATCATGAGGAGCAGGCCCTGAGATGCTGTGAATGTGGATGTATATGCACCAGCAACAACAGATCCGTGTACTGCACCGGCTGCACCACCTTCAGACTGAAGTTCCACGACCTTTACCTGCTCTCCGAAGATGTTTCTTCTATCATCGGAGGTCCATTCGTCGATACTCTCAGCCATTGGAGATGACGGGGTAATTGGGTAAATAGCCGCAACTTCCGTAAACGCATACGCAACATGCGCAGCCGCGGTATTACCGTCCATAGTTTTAAGTTTTCTCATTTGAGATATCTCCTTTCGTGATGCCTTTGCCCATTCATAATTCTGGGAAATCCGGATCTTCTCAGAATAAAAAAGTGCTGGGCATCTAATATCATTTTGCGAATTATTTATCTAAATTATCTCTTGATTCTCTAAAGATAAATAACAAGTTTACATACATAGTTATTTTACTCTTTATACAGGGTTTAGTCAATGAAACGACCCTGTTTTTTAGTATAACTAAACACCACTGCTTTTTTTAACTAACCCCTTGTTTTTTGTTTTACTAACCTAGGAAAGAGTTCTTCGGAAATGGAGTAGCAAACTACTTCCGATCCATAATAAGCGAGTGGCCCTTTCGGGCCACTCTCAGACTGTAGACAAAGTCTCGATCAATGCAGGGTTTTATCCTGCGGATTAAGAATACGAATCGCCCCTCAAACAATTCGTATATTAAACCCTTTGTTTATACATCGCATCATACTAAAGTATGGTTTTATCGAAAAAACGTTGAAATTCCAACGTTTTTCACGGTTGTGCAACAAAAGAAAATTGCTTATGTAACAGAATCACAATACAAGAGTCACATTTGAAAAATGATAATGGTTATCAATATGTGACTTTGGCAACAAAAAGAAAACGATCACTTTAAAGGCGACCGTTTTCTTCGGGAACTGTTTTTTGTTCCTGTATTGGAACAAAGGTGTATATAGTATAGGCTGTTTATACAGACCTATGAACTACCTTAATTTCTTTTTATTTCACTCTATATCTTCTGATTATGAAGATGCTATTTCTGTTGTTTATCACATCGCAATCTTACATTTCGCAAGTGGTTTTGTACGAAGTTGGAATATACTCATTTCCTTTTATGTCTAATGTCGCAAATACTACTATTCGACCTGTGTCTAAAGGGTTTGTACATGTTGACAACCCCAGCACCTTATCACCGACAGGTTCTCTATAGATACTTGCATTATCTTTGATGTATTTCATTAAATCTTCTTCGGATTGTACATCAAATACTACTTTCTGTTTCGCATCAGTCTCAACTACCGCGAAAATATTTATTTCATAAACAGTATGATAAGATTTATCTTCTCTAATCTGCTGTTCAACTGTCTTTGCTTTTGAGTTTTCTCCTAATGATGTACCTTCACCATCTCTAACCGTCAATGTGCCAATCCTATGATTATCGAAGAACTCGACATCCAAATAATCCTTTATCGCTCCGAACATATACTCATCTGCCATATTATGACCGTAGAGCAAAGAATACTTATCGTTAAATGCTGAATCGTTTGACGAATCCAGGAACACTGATCCTGCCAGTGCGTACTCTCCGTAAGGATTCTTATTCAGATAGTCTTCGTTAGTTTCGCCTTGCATTATTGGACAGTTAATCTTTGTGTCATCGATTGTTAACCACGCCTTGGCATCCTTAGGAAGTTCAGCCAGAGTCTCTGCTCCCTTCCATACATAGCCAGGCACCTGATTCAAAGATGAGGAGTTAAAGACATACCATGAATCGTATGTGAAGTATACCCCTATGAACAACACCATGAGGAAGAGGACAGTTAGACCTTTGTCTATTGCTGCATCTATGAACTTTATTATCTTTCTGATTTTAATTGCGTTAGTGTCCATAACTGCCCTCTCCCAAACATCAATTGTCATTCATAAAAATCTTATTTCTTAGGAATTAGCGCTTAAATATAGTGTTTTTTATTTCATTAATCATTCTACGATTATTCATTAATTATTCCTCGTCTTGGGATTTCTTTCTACCGAGAACAACAAGTGCGATGAGTGCGATTGCAACGAGGGTTACGCCACCGCTTACGCTAATCATAACGCCTGTTGGGATTACACCGTCACGTGTGTTTACGAAGCCTGTACGTACCACCTTTGCTCCTTCGAAGCTCGCCAGAGAAACTTCTGCGATTGTGTTGTCACCAGATGTATTAACTGCGTCTGACATGGATGCTCCTGAATAGTCTTCTACATTCTCTGTTACAGTGTATTTTGCATTTGGAGCAATACCGTGAATTACAAGGCTCTGTCCGTGCTGGAGGTAGAATGTTTTTCCTGCTTTCAGTTCTGCACCTGTAACTACAGAAGCATTTGACTGTCCACGGTTTGCTGCGATTGTTGCAGTTGTTGTTCCACTTGTGGCATCAAAGTTACCTGATACAGAATATTTATCAGCATCGGCTATATTTGTCATTGTAACTGTTACTGCGAAGTATTTGTCTCTGGAAGCCTGGTTACCTGTTACGTTTAGACCTACAGCAAGGTCCATTGCTACAAATTCATTTGTGAAACCGTCAGTCTTGTCGGCCAGAGCTGCGCCAGCACTTGCAACGTCTGCAGAACCCATCGTCGTTCCATTGATTGCAACGTTGCTTACGCTTGTGTGGATAACGTATGAGGATACAACCAGAGTTCCTGTGCCATCGTCGGTTACATATACATCCAAAACGCGGTCTACATCTGTATCGTGTACGATGCCTGCTGCTTCGTTAGTTGCATTTGCTGTCTGAGTGATGATGTAACGATAGATTCCCGGTTCATCAAAGCTTATACCTGAGAAATTTACTGTAGCGACCTGAGTAGCATACTTTTCGTTTTCTCCGAGCTGGACTGTATCTCCTCCACCAACTCCTGTACGGTCTTCCTGTGTTCTTGCTACGTCGATATTTGTTCCTGCTGCATCAGCTGTTGTATCAGTTGGAGCAAAGACTACGTTGGCGATTGTAGGTGTTCCTACGCCAGGAAGTACCTGCATTACTGAATTATCGTTGGTGTCGGCGGATATTGCCTGACCCGGTGCTACGGTATAACTAAAGGTTGCATTCGGTACTGTGTCTGTACCATCCATAATGAGA
>CADBSP010000211.1 GCA_902797405.1 uncultured Eubacteriales bacterium
ACGTTGTGATCAATCGCAGAATACTTAAACTGTTCTACAACCTCCTCACCTTCCAGAAGTGCACGTTCTCTGATAATAGGATGAAGGTTCACTTCATGGTTGCCCATGTCCTCCGGAAGTTCAGTCTCAACCCCCAGTTCCTTCATATACGATTCGAAATCCTGGAGCTTAGCATACACCTTTCTGTATCTTGCCTCTTTGGCAGCATCAACGTTATCCAGTTTTCCCAATATAACATCAAAGGACTCCGCCAAAGAATAAAAATGTATTGTTTCTCTACCGTTTTCATCCCTTCCGCTCTTTACTCTAAAGTCGGCGTAAATAAGAAGCAAAGATTCAGCCGAAAGATTCTCCAATTCCAAATCCCAGGTGGAGTGGTTGGCTGCAATATGGCCCATGTTTTCCAGACCAAATCTTTCATAGCATATTTGCGTATAGTAATAGTGGAGATAAGGGATGCGTCTCTCCTCGTCTTTTTTGCATCCAAATTTTCCTATATCATGACCGGCCGCTGCACCAGAAATCAAAGGTAAATCAACTGGTACACCTGCTTCCTTTAGCTGTCTACCCATAGTAACTGCTACATAGTGCACTCCGCCCATATGTCCCAGGGTATCAAATGGAGTAATATCCCTGGCTATTCTCATAAACTCATATATATATTGATCTTTTATTACATCCTTGAATCTAAGATATTCATCCCATGTATAGGATTCAGGGTTGTTTGTAACCAATTCCATGGTTCTGGTCGGATCAAAAGGAAGACTCTCACCTTCAAATTTATAAAGGCCCCTTAGTATTTGTAAAAGGAGAAGCCTTCCCGTATCGTATTTTTTATTGTCTTTGGAATCCTCATACAGATCACCCTTACTCATCGGAAAGAGCGCTGATTCCACATAGTTAAAGCAGAGCTGAAGCCATCCAATATTCGGTTCATCCCTTAACTCCAGAATGTATTCCTTAGCAAGCTCCAATACCTTTTGAGAGTCAAATGGACTGTCTTCGTCAATTCTTCCTGCCCATTCAACCTTATAGGCGAACTCCTTTATCAGACTAGATGCAATAAACTTATCCATCTTATCTGATGTCCAACCTAGGACAAACAAAAAATCTTCTTCATAGAGTTCGGAGACAAGCACATTGTAGATATCCAAGTTTTTTAATCTTTCCACGTTTATTACCTTTTATCCATAATTGCGAAAGGGACGGTCCCCTCCGGGAACCGCCCCTTCTAAAATGTCTTTGTTTACATTTTGTCTTCGATTTGTGAGGCTGTGAATTCCGCCCATGCGTATTCCGGCATGTAATATCCTACAACATCTCCCTTATCAATTTTTCCATCCAGGAGGTCGAAGTAATCACAGGTAATTCCTTCTCTGTTGATATTGCAGCTTCCTCTGGAGTTTACAAAGACTTCATCCATTCCATAGGACTGGAAGAGTTGCTTTATATTCATGACAGCCTTTCTGTAGAGGTTTTTAACTCTGGTATCATATGGTCTATCTTCCCAAAGTTTATCTATTGCTTCTTCCATCATTACCTTACCGCCTCTGTGGTCAATACAGAGAGCCAGGAGTTCCTTCGCCTTAGCATTGGGGAAGTGTACGGATTCACCATTGATGAATACATCGAATCTACCAAACGTTCTAAAGTGAACATCTGTGGATTTCTGTCTGGCTGCCAAAAGTGATGATCTATCCAGAACATCGGATATGTCATCCGTATTAAATGGCTTGGTAAGATAGAAGTCAGCCTTAATCTTCATGGCTTCTATTGCATATTGCTCATATCCGGTAATGAATACAAGAACAACGCCAGGCTGGATTTCCTTAGCCCTACGTCCAAACTCAATACCGTTCATTCCTGGCATTTCTATGTCAGAGAATACGGCCTCTACCCTATTCTTTTCCAAATACTCAATAGCCTCAACAGGATTGCTGAATTTTGCAACAACCTCCACATCTGGGAAATTGGCTATTTCCATTTCTAATTGACGAAGTATTAAAGCCTCATCATCAACCAGGATAACCTTCATTCGGATATCTCCTTTCACTTATTGTATAAGTAATTATATTTTAAGTCATTTTATACAGGTAAAAACAACTATAAAGCTATAGTCACAATAACCTAACTATATAATAACGTTTCCATCACCATTTTTCAAGCCCTATTTATTCGGTTTTTACCTATAATTATTGTATTTTTAGCCTTAATTCTATAGTGCCTCAGCAAACTCCTCACCAAATGCCCTGACATTCTCTGTGGCTTCATCGTCCGGTGCCCACTGCACCCTTATTCCTTCGTTAACCAATGCGAATCCGGCGTCCTCCAAATGCGCAGATATCATCTTAGTTGCCTCGCCACTCCATCCGTAGCTGCCGAAAGCCGCTGCCTTTTTATTCTTAAACTTAAGCCCTTTAATCATCTCCAGGATTCCTGCAATCGCATAGGAATATCCATTATTAATTGTCGGGGATCCCACCAGTATTGCTTTGGACTTAAACACTTCAACCAAGATGTCGTTCTTATCGTCCTTAGACGCATTCATGAGTCTTACGGTAGTACCCGGGCATTTTCTCTCGATTCCAACCGCTAAAGCCTGTGCCATATGGCGTGTGGACTGCCACATAGTATCGTAAATTATTGTTACTTGGTCTTCCTGGTAATTATCTGCCCACTTCTCATAAAGCTCAATAATCATATCTATATCTTCCGGTCTTCTCCATACCACGCCATGGCTCGGAGCAACCATGTTAAGCGGAAGGTTCATTCCCTTAATCTCGGCCAGTTTCTTCTTAACGAATACACTGAACGGGTTCAGGATATTGCAATAATACTTTTCCGCTTCGGAAAGAACCTTAGGCATATTATCCACATCAGCAAATAGCATCTCTGATGCATAGTGCTGACCGAATCCATCATTACTAAACAGGATGTTGTCGCCCGACATGTATGTGAACATGGTATCAGGCCAATGAAGCATGGAAGCTTCCACGAAGGTAAGTGTGGACTCACCTAATTCCAGGGTATCTCCGGTCTTAACATTCACATAATTCCAATCCTGGTGATAAAGTCCTCTCAGGATGCCCTCACCTTTCTTGGTACAATAGATTGGAACATTAGGAATTTCTCTCATTAATTCCAACAGTGCACCGCTGTGATCGCTTTCATTATGCTGCATAATCACATAGTCTATATCCTTAAGGTCGATTTCCTCCTTTAGCCTCGCTACAAATTCACGGTCATAGGGTCCCCATACCGTGTCTATAAGCGCCGTCTTCTCATCCTTTATAAGATATGCATTATACGATGAACCAACATCTGTGGAAAGTTCGTCGCCATGGAATCTTTTTAATTCCCAGTCAATCTTACCAACCCATGTAACTTTATCTGTAAGCTTCTTACCCATCATGTCCTCCCGGTTTTACCTTGTTCTTTTTTTACTTCATGTTCTTCACGTCATCCTAACTCTTCTAGAGCTTTGCGAGTCAGTATGGTGAGTCATTCACTCCTAGTCCTGCTCCATAACCTGTTTTTCTTCTTTCGGGAACAGCACCCTGATTATAGTTCCCTGTCCTTCCCTACTCTTTATCTGTATTTCGGCATCGGACATTTCTCTCAATCTCATAAAGATATTCATCATACCCTTAGACTTATGCGCTTCAGAACCATTTCCGGAGAAATCCTGCTTCACAACGACAGTTTCGGCAATCTCTATATTATTTCCGTCTTTGTCCAGGAGCTCCATGTTCTTCTTTACATCCTGCAAAGCTTCAGCCATCATCTGGTTGGATTCCATAACTAGTCCATCTTCATGAGAAATAGTTTCACCAAAGACTTTGTTGGCGGATTGCTGATCGAATCCGATACCCGTATCCACAACTTCTACCACGTTGTATTTCTCTTCCGAATAACTCCTAAGCGTCACTGTTCCGCCCTGAACCTTCTTCACCACACCGTGTTTAATAGCATTTTCCACTAATGGCTGAATAGATAATGGAGGCACAACAAAATCTTCGTCACCTATTTCATATTCCACATTTAGCCTGTCTCCAAACCTAACTTTTTCGATATTTACATAACTCTTTATATGATTGACCTCTGCAGAGAACTGAATGCCATCCAAATTGGTTACGTTATCCACATTTGCTCTAAGATAATTGGAGAAATCGTATAGCATGCTATATGCGACATCAGGATCAATTTTAACCAATGTTCTGATTGAGCTAAGCGTATTAAAAATGAAGTGTGGCTGAATCTGTCCCATCATAAGTTCCAACTGGCTCTCCTGCAGCCTCTCTGTAACCATCATTCTATCCTTGGCCACCAGATAGGTTCTCCAGAAGATAGTTACCATGTACATCAGGGAATATCCCAAAATAAGGAGACGGAAAGCCATTCCCAGATCAGTCCACAGCTGATTTGAATTGAATATGGTTTCCGCTATTCCCCCAATCGGGAAGAGGAACGAGGAAAAGAGCTCCGTCCTGTCCAAACTGATATCCATTTTGGATCTGTTTTTCGCTCTTTCACCAAATGCGACTTTCGACAGAAAAAATCCGTGAAGTGCTATGGCAATCATAATTGTGATATATGAATACATAGCTAGTCTTTCAGGATTATATCTTATAAAAGGACTGGTGATTATTATGAAGGCGACAACCCCCAAACTAATCCTAAATCCCCAAAGGCTTATACGTTTTCCTTCATCGTCTCTGTTATAATCGAATAAGAAGAAGAACGGAACTGAGAGCATCAAAGAAATCAAAGCCAAAAGGAATACTCTTCCGTCCACGCTTGCAAAATAAGGGATCCTGGTTCTGTTGCATAGCCAGAATCCGATGCAAAGAAGAACCAGCCCCATCGGGGCATTTGGTTTCTGGTTTGTAAATTTTCTATAGATAACACTGATGCCTAGAAGGAAGAATCCGAATCCAATCATGATAACACCTGAAACGAACGGCCAGAAAGCTGCATCCTTCAGATGATCGATGATGGAATTATCGTCACCGATATAGATATCATAGATGTAATTATTTAGAGGTTTATTGGTAATGTTAGTAAGTTTAATCTCCAGGGTGGATCTATTATTCGCAGGCTTTAATGGAATAAGGCACCATGTGTCGCTTAGAAGTGTAAAGTTCTTGGATGTGTTCTCAGGATAGATGAAAAC
>CADBSP010000212.1 GCA_902797405.1 uncultured Eubacteriales bacterium
ACAGTCTACATTTTAGGTGGTGTCTTGGCTGTACCTGAAGCATTCGAAACGGGCTTTAATGAAGCTCTGGAAGCTAATGTAGTTAGACTTGGCGGAAAGGATAGATACGAAACCAACCTAATCATTCTCCAGGAAATAGATAGACTCTATGCAGAAACGCATGACGGCAAGGTAAATGACAAGGTGCTCGTTTGCACAGGAAAAACCTATGCGGATGCGTTGGCCACCGGAGCACTTGGTCGTCCGATGATTTTGGTAGGAGATATGTTCACTCAGGAACAGATGAACTATGTAGCCAGGAGAGGACAGACGCAGTATACAATTATCGGTGGAACAAAGGCGGTTGGAGAGAATATTGTTACAGATTGCAATAAATTCGGAACCACAACCAGAGTTTACGGTAATTCCAGGTATGAAACTGCAGTTCAGATAGCAAAGAAATACTTCGGAAACACACCGAGCAATATACTTTTGGTCTATGGGGACAATTTCCCCGATGGAATTGCATCCGGAGTATTGGCTTACTACATGAAGAGTCCGATTATCCTGATTAGCGGTAAATCAAATATCGCTGCAGGATACAATTATCAGGTTAATGCAGGAAGACCGGCAACAACAATTATCGGAGGAACCAGCGTGGTATCCGATAAACTGGCTGCTCCAAACAATTCATTCAGCAAGGGTTGGAATAAGTTTGGAAACAATTATATCTTTGTTAACAGCAAAGGCCTAGTAATAAATGCGGAATTCACAGATGCCGGATACTCGGTTAAACCGACAGCCGGAGGATTGATAAGTGTAGCGACCAGGGAAGAGGTTAAGCGTCGTCAGGAATCAGCAATCTACGGTACGGCAATCATTATAGATATCAGCGATCAGAAATTGGATTATGTAGAAGGCGGCGTTGTAAGACTTACTACGAGTGTCGTTACAGGAAATAGGGGAACTCACGATACACCTACAGGCAATTATTACATCCTGGGTAAGCAGTATAGTGCTAGCGGCAAGATTCCTCTCTCAGGAAGAGAGGACGACGGTTCGCCGTATACATCCTATGTTTCATATTGGATGCCGTTCATAGGAGCGGAATACGGAATTCATGACGCCACATGGAGATCCTACTTTGGTGGAAACATCTACCGTGGTAATGGGTCTCACGGCTGCGTAAACGTACCCAAGTCAAGCATGGCGTCCTTATATAACATGGTTTCAGTATGGACCAGGGTTATCATTAAGCCTTAACAGTTAATATGTCACGGTTATTTGGGGACGGTACTTTGGTGCCGTCTCTAGCAATATAACAATAATAAAAGCTTAAACTAGAATTGTGTTAAATGAGTGCACAAAAGGAGGAGAGAGATTATGAAGAAAAAAATTAGCCTATTGTTGATGGTGATTCTGGTGCTGGCAATGGCCATCCCTGTATTTGCCGATGAAGCTGATACCGGAGTAGTTGCCGATTACGAATACGACCCAGTCACAGGAAGAATCACAGGTATGTATATGACAGAGGAAGCATATAAGATGGAAAGACCTCTCGTTAATACATATTTGGATGTTGCGGACAGTGAACATTTAATTGGCTCAAATAAGATTAGTGTGAGTGCGGACGAAGGAGAACACCAGATTCTTGTATTTGCTAATGGTAAACAGGTCGGAACATATAAAGTTGTTGTAAAAGCGATAAAGGTTGATCCGATTATCAGGGTTGCCGGACAGGATAGATATGGAACCGCTTTCGCCGCTTGTGAGGCACTTAAGTCAAAACTAAAGGTTTCACAGTTTGACACAGTAGTAATCGCTTGTGGAACAAACTTTGCCGATGCACTTTCCGGAACCTATTTGGCAGGAATAAAGAATGCTCCAATCCTTTTGGTAAATCCTGCAACAGAAGCAAAGGTTATTGAAACAGTTAACAAAGACCTGAAGAAGGGTGGTACAGTTTATCTCTTAGGCGGTGAGCTCGTAGTATCAAAGAACGTTGAAACAGCACTCGCAGCAAAAGGATTTATTGTAAAGCGTTTGGCAGGTAAAGATAGATATGGCACAAACCTGGCTATTCTGGACGAAGCTGATGTATTCTCCGGAGAAATTCTAGTATGCTCCGGTGCTAGTTATGCTGATAGTTTATCCGCATCCTCTGCCGGCAAGCCAATATTATTGGTAGGAAAAGAACTGACAGCTGATCAGGAAAAATTCCTTGGTAGACTTGGTACAACTAAGTTTGATATCATAGGCGGTAACTTTGCTGTAGTTCCAAAGGTTGAATCTGCACTTAAGAAGTACGGTGCGACGGAAAGAGTAGCAGGCCAGACACGTTTCGATACTTCCGTAGAAGTTGCAAAAAAATTCTTCCCGGGCAACAGAGGAACAGCAGTGCTGGCATATGCTATGGACTTCCCGGATGGACTCTCCGGTGGATCCCTGGGCGTAGCTTATAAGGCTCCG
>CADBSP010000213.1 GCA_902797405.1 uncultured Eubacteriales bacterium
ACAAGCACATTCATCATTGCCTGATCTTTGCCAAGATCGTTAGCCGCAAATTTAATAGATTGATTGGCGTATCCCGGAACAAAGTCAACGAGCTCGTTCATATTGTCCTCGTATGGTTCCATGGCTTTTAGCTTATCCACCAATTCATTTAATTCATCTTCTCTTTTTGCAAACTCGTCTGCTTCTTCTTTATCTGATGTGTAGCCGCCGGTTGCAGCAAGGACAGCCAGCTTCTCAACCAAGTCATCTGACCACTCTTTATCCTGGATATCGTCAGCGGGAGGGACATCGTACTTATATGCGTATTGATACTTAGGACTCTCCTTAACTCTGGCCCAGCCTTTTTCCGTCATGAATGCGATATCAAATGTAACCGCATCGAACATTATGTCGGAGTTATTCTTAAATAGGCAACTGTAGTCAGGAGATGCTATCAATCCAACGATTTCGTATTCTAGTCCACCGACTTTTAGCCTATCCCCGGGACCAATTTCGTTATTATTACCGTGAGCACGGTCTATGGCAATCTCATTATCTTTTTCCGGAAGTCTTCCTTCCATTACACATGGAAGATTCACTTCCTCTCGCACATGAAAAATGCGTACACTTCCATCATAGTCCTCTCTTCCCACAATTTTTTCTGTAGTGTCTTTGTAATACTGCTCGTAGATTTCAACCTCTTCACTGAAATAATCCAGGAGTTCTTTAGTCGGTCTATCCTTTAATTCAAAATGCCCGTCCTCGATATTGTATTTCTGGTATGACTCGTTGATAGCAAACATCATACTGTCATTTCCCACGAACACACCCGACGCTATTCCGATCATAAAAGACATCAAAACAAGAAGGACCAGATATTTAATCCAGTCTTTTTTCAGATCTCTAAGCACTCTCTTCTTTAGTGGACTTTTCATCTTTCACACCTACCAATCAAGTGCTTCTGCGCTTATTTTATTCTCGTTATAGCTATCGTCTCTCACGGCGCCATCTCTGAGTTTAATTACATGATCGGCCATGTCCTGAATGGCGTTATTATGAGTTACCATGATTACGGTGTTTCCGTATTTTTGATTGACATCCTCGATTAGCTTCAAGATTTCCTTTGAAGTATTGTAGTCCAGGGCGCCTGTGGGTTCATCGCAAAGAAGGATGTCCGGGTTTTTAACTATGGCTCGGCCGATTGACGTTCTTTGCTGCTGACCACCGGATAATTGATTGGGAAGTTTGTATCTATGCTCATAGAGTCCCAGGGTATTAAGAAGCTCATCGATATCCAGGGACTTCTCGGATAGATACGCGCCAACCTCGATGTTTTCTTTTACATTCAGATTGGGAATCAGATTATATAGTTGGAAAACGTATCCCAGGTGTTTTCTTCTGTATAGAGTAAGCGCCTTATCGTCCATATCCTTAAGCTTGTCTCCGTTTATGGAAACAAAGCCATCATCTGCGCTATCGATTCCACCGATTATATTCAGCAAAGTTGATTTACCCGAGCCTGAGGGTCCCAAGAGCACGCAGAACTCGCCTTTACTTACCGACAAATTGAGGTCCCTTAGGACTTCCTGCTTGCTTTCTCCTTCGCCATAGGATTTATACAAACCGTTTATAACTAAGAAATCTTTATCGCCCATTTAATTTCCCTCCTCGAATTATTGACTTCACGTCTTCTCCTCCGATATGAAGTTGCCTCGCTCCATTAGGGAGCGAGGCCGCAAAATGAAATATAGAGATGTCATGAAACAATCGTATGAAATGATTTATCTTTCCGTATGATTTGAAAAGAAGGAAGATATGTTTCATCTTAGTTAGTTTTATCTAACTACATTGGTTAGTATGGACTAACTCTTTCAATATGTCAATACCCAATTTTCTATTTTAATAAACATTTTTTTCTATTTTAAATAAAACATTTTTCCATTTTAAAAACAAACACAATTATCTATTTTAAATAAAACGTTTTTCTATTTTTATAATAAACACAATTATCTATTTTATTAAAAGAGAATCTCCTATTTTTAAATAAACAAAACCCCTGCATGTAGCAAGGGGTCGCGTGTAGCAAAGGGCGCATTTGGTTTCCACCTCATGTATTCATCAATACTAACTCTGCTCGGACGAATCCCAATATGCCTTTATCTTCTCACGTACTATTTCCAGGGATTCGTCTAATCCACCTACTGCTTCCCATTCTGATAGAATGTGGAATTTAACCAAACTGTATATGTGCTTGCTATAGTGATCTATCGCTCCATCAAAATCCATGCCCTGGTTTACGAGCTCCATAACATCCGGTCTTCCATACTCGACTGTTATAGCGCAGCGTTTCCTGGCTTCATCTTCCAGTTTCTCCAAAGATGTGCCCTCTGCAATATCGCCGGGAAAGTCCATAACGGTTATTTCCATTCTATTGGAAAGTACCGGTCCCGGTTTTAATAAAATCTTCTTCATAATATTAATCATCGTCCTCCATCCACCTATCCATTTCGATAAGGCTCATTCAAGCATTCTGTGATAACTGTTTACTCATAAATTCATATAGTTCTTTCGAATTGTCAGCCATCATACACGACTATACCAAAATACCTATTAATACGCAATCGGCTTGTGGTATAATAAGACCGCAAGCGTTATAATACGCTTTGTTTTTAACTACCTGTTAACTACTTATCACTTAGAATTCTCACAACATATGAAGGAGGAGCGCCAATGTTTGAAGTAAGAAAAATGCCCGGCCTGGACGGCGACAAATACGTCCCGTTTGAAGAGAGAAGTGGCGAATCTTCTATAGTCTATTTCACCAGAGATTTATCTGCCGAAGGTCTTAGAAAAATATATGAAAAAGTAAATCAAAATATTTCCGGAAAGATTGCCGTTAAGCTTCATACCGGAGAAAAGGATGGTCCAAACATCATTCCAATACCCTGGGTTAAAAGCCTTTTGGAAACAAGCATACCAAACGCAACTATTATAGAAACTAACACGTATTACGAAGGTGACAGATCCACAACCGAGCGACATCGCGAAACTTTGGAACACAACGGTTGGACCTTTTGCGATGTGGATATTATTGATGAACACGGAGCCACCCTACTTCCTGTTCATGGCGGAAAGTGGTTTGAGAATATGTCCGTTGGAAAAACTCTCCTGGATTACGATTCCATGGTGGCGCTAACGCACTTCAAAGGTCATATAATGGGCGGATTCGGTGGCTCAAATAAAAATATCGGAATTGGTTGTGCTGACGCTAAGGAAGG
>CADBSP010000214.1 GCA_902797405.1 uncultured Eubacteriales bacterium
CATTCCACGAACTTCTCTTTCCATCAGAGCAAAGCGCGTGTGAATATATTTTGTATCAATTCCGTCCTCTGGATTTAGGCCTTCCAAGGGGGATGTGTAGAGTGTACGAATCATCGCATCAAGTGCGTCTCTGCCGCCTTTGATGTAGTCGGCCATCTTGGCGGAAGCCTCACCAACGGTAAGTCCGCTGTCCAATGTACGGCATGTACCGCTGGATGTGCAGAATCCTCTTCCCTTCATCCAGTCATGATCGAGTTTGTCGTACATCATGCCATACATATAAAGATTGTTATATTTAGCAAAAACATCAGACTGCTCATCGGTCATAGGGACTACCTTCGGAACCCCCACGGTTCCTGAAGTCTCATTAAAGTGATCATACTTGTAAGCGGTAAGAATATTTCTTTCTCCCTCCATCATTCGCTCAAGGTAAGGAGCGATGTCATCATAGACAATTACAGGTACCTTCTTTTGGTAATCCTCGATGGAATGAATATTGGCGAAGTCGTATTTCTTGCCATATTCGGTGTCTTTGTTGTCATCAAGCAGCTTCATCAGAAGCTCAGTCGTTAGCTCCATTGGACGCTTGGTTTCTTCCTCAAACGCCTTGTAAACTTCTAGTCCTTGTTTAGAACTCTGTTCATATGCCAGATACGTTTTATTTGTTTCCATAGTTCCTCGCTCCATTCTGTCGTTTAGCATTAACCACTCTAATATTCAATTGTTGTCTCAATTATATCACATATACATACTAAATTGATTTCTATCTATGTCTTTCATCCCGCGACATGCGCCACTCGATGCTTCTCTCAAGATAATCCACATAGGCCGGGTTTTTACACATTCCTTTCCCCGGAGTATCGGAAACCTTTGCTACGTCCTGTCCATTGCAAAAAGTTGTTTTCATAACAATGTTCAACGCAGGTACATTTGTATCATTTGAAATATAAGTGCCAATGCCGAAGGCTATTTTAGCGCGACCATCAAAATGTCTACGGATGCCATCTGCCCGTTCAAAATCCAAACCGTCACTAAAAAGAAGTGTCTTTTGTTTTGGATCAATTCCCAGTTTTTCGTAATGAGCTAAGATTTTTTCTCCCCATTCAATTGGATCACCGGAATCATGTCGCACACCCGAGAAGAGTGTTGCAAACGTCAAATCAAAATCTCTAAGGAAACAATCTGTTGTTATCGTATCAGTAAGTGCTGTACCATTTTGAACTCCATACTCTCTAACCCATGCCTGAAGGGCATACCAATTGGAATAAGCCGGGTTGTGCCGATGATTTCCTTGTCCCACACACATAATCCATTCATGGGCCATAGTACCTACTGCTGTTAAACCATATTTCTTGGCCATAGCAACATTGGACGTACCTACAAATTTTCCGAAAGCAGGTTTGCATTCAGCAAGTTTTTTGATGGCCAGCTCCTGAGCTTCAGCGGATAGACGTCTACGTAATCCAAATTCTGAGAAGAGAGAAGTATTATAAGTACCATCCTCTAACAATTTGATTTTTCTATCAAGACGTTCTTCGAATTCTCTATGAAGCTCGGCATAATCGTATTTCATGCGAAAGTAAACTTCATTTACAATCGATAGTATTGGGATTTCGTACATCGATGTATTTAGCCATGTTCCCAGGGTCTCTATTGTTAGACCGGTATCACCCTTAGCCTCGATTTGGAACTCTTCGAATCGAGGATGCCATAGCCTCAGGAAATCAATATACGAAGTGCGCAGCCATGGAATAGTAAGAAGATACGACAGCTCTTCCTCCGTAAAACGAAGATTGCAGTAGGCTCGAACCTGTTCTCTTATTTCTTCCACCATTTCCGGAGTGAAAACCACATCCTTGTTTCTGCATTTAAATGTCCAGATTGTCTCATAGGTCGGGAATTTATGATATATCGCCTGTCCCATACTGAATTTATATAGATCAGTTTCCAAAAGACTATTAATAATCTGCTTTAATATCATTATTTATCTTCCTTTCCTTCAACTATCCTCTTTAGAATATCCTTCATAATTAATAAATTTCATTACTCCCATTCAATAATATAATATCATATAAGAACCCCCTTAAAAACAGAGAATAGTATGATTCTACCAGTTCTTCTCCGAAGCCTGCTCTTTCACCGGCAACAGTTTTTTAAGCGCCAATGTGATTATAATGCGAAATAATCCGCGAAAAGCAAACCCCCTTAGCCCCAGGGGTTTTAATCTTTTCCTAACAACAATACACTTGGCTGTTTGCTAGCAATATTGTAAAATATATTCAGCATATTAGTGCCTATCGCAACATATTCAATTAATCAGCGAAAGGAGATAAGAACTATGATATCCCTAAATAAAACAACTATAAATCACAAGTATTTTTCTGATGGCGCTCTTGATATCAAAATTGATTTTGAACTCCTAAAACAAGGTGAAACAAACATCATTGAATGGCGTTTTGATAATAACGAGGAATTGATTATTGTTTATTATCTAGCCAGGCATTTGAATACAAAGGGCATAAACGAG
>CADBSP010000215.1 GCA_902797405.1 uncultured Eubacteriales bacterium
CTCGTTTATGCCCTTTGTATTCAAATGCCTGGCTAGATAATAAACAATAATCAATTCCTCGTTATTATCAAAACGCCATTCAATGATATTTGTTTCGCCTTGCTTCAAAAGGTCATAATCGATTTTGATGTCCAAGGCTCCGTCGGAAAAATACTTATGTTCTATTGGGGTTTTATTTAAGACTATCATATCGAAGTTCTCCTTTAATGGATTATCGGCACTTCCTTTTGTATGTAAACTTATGATTGCATTTGCCACTGAAAAATGATAACGAGGATTTATGTATTACTAAGATCCTTAACAATGATAGCATTCACATAATAACGATGTCAAACAGACGCTAAGCATTTTGCAAACAGATGCTAATCGTTTTGTCAAATAGACACTAAGCATTTTGTCAAACGGATGCTAATCATTTTGCTCTATTGCATATCATACCCGACAAATGTTATAATATTAACAATGTTACATTAATCATAAAAGATGGTTTTTGTATATATGACAATTTATCATTCATCTAGAGGAGGAGAATATGCAGGTTAAACCCAGCGATGAAAGAACTGCAGCACTACGCAAAATCGGTGATATTCTCGATACAGGAAGTTTTATGGAAATCGGGGAACACGTCTCCGCCAAATTTACCGAATTCTATCAGCCGGACTCCGTTGTTGAGTCGGATGGGGTAGTTACCGGTTATGGCACGGTAGGCGGAAACCTCGTTTTTATTTATGCGCAGGATGGAGAAGTCATGGGAGGTACGTTTGGTGAGCAGCATGGCCGAAAGATTGTTAATCTCTATAATCAGGCCATCAAAGCCGGAGCACCCATAATCGGACTTCTGGACTGTGCAGGATTTCGTATCGAGGAAGGGCTTGGTGGACTCGATCAGCTTGCCAAACTTTATAGCAAGCAGGCTGAGGCTTCATGCGTTATACCACAGATTGTTGCTGTCGTCGGGCAGTGTGGCGGTGGTATGTCAATTGCTGCTGATCAAGCAGATTTTGTATTCATAGAAAAAGATAAGGGGAGCCTTTTTGTTAACCCAAAGGGGATTTTAGACAATGACATTGGTGACAATCCGAATCTTGCGCCGGTTGACGATGGTTGCTATGAGTGGGAAGAGATTGTATCAAAGATAAAGAAACTGGCTTTGCTGCTCCCATCGCATAGCGATGTCTTTGCCGGAATAAACGATATAAGCGATGAAGATCTGAACCGCGACTGCGAAGGAATCTCCAATAAGCTTGGCGACGCAAAGGCGATGCTTAAAGAGATTTCGGATGACGGTGATGTGCTGGAAATTAGACCGGAGCTTGGACGTGACATGGTTGCCGGATTCATCAAACTCGCAGGAGAGACGGTTGGTGTTGTTTCCTGCAATTCCTTTGATGGCACGAATCGCATCACTGCAGAGGGATGCGATAAAGCCGCATGCCTTGTTGATATCTGTGATAGGTTTAATATTCCTGTAATCACGTTAATAGATACGGAGGGTTATAAGACAACATCGGATAACGAAAGATACCTCCCTGCAGCAGCGGCGAGACTCGTTAGAGCGCTTGCTATTTCAGATGTGCCGAAGATCAATCTCATTACAGGCAAGGTGGTTGGAAGTGCATACAGCCTGCTAAATCCCAGAGGTCTAGGAGCGGACTATATATTCATGTGGGACAGCGCGGTGGCAAGTATTCTCAATCCCAGACAGGCAGTCGAGGTGCTATATGGAAACTGGACGCAGGAACTCGAAGACAGATTCTCCGAAGGTCAGTCCAGCGCGCTTGCACTGGCGCGCCACGGATTAGTAGACAAGGTGATTGCACCGGAGGAGTCCAGAAAGTATCTTATCGGAGCGCTCCAGACCTTTGTTAACAGGAGGTAGGTGATTATATAGTATGGCAATACAGGACATCATGAGAATCGCCGCCATCGATACTTTGCTCGGCATGGGAACGGTATTTGCGGTTCTCATAATAATATCTCTGTGCATTTGGGGAATCGGAATTGTCTTCAAACAGGAAGACCCTGCTGCGTCTGCGGTGTCAGCGCAAGCAACGCCTCCATCAAAGCAAGCAGTTAATACGAGCGATGAGGACGAAGAGATAGTTGCGGTTATATCGGCGGCAATATATCAGTTTATAAGAAATCAGCACGGTGAAGCGGCGGCAGATGAAGAAAGGTATATCGTTAGAAATATACGGAGAAAATAAAGAACATACGCCGCTATGAATAAACGGATTAAATGAGGAACGTACATCGTAATCAATATACGGAGGAAATAATGGAAACATACATCGTAAGGGTAAACGGAAAAGAGTACGAGGTTGAGGTTGAAATGATGGGTGGAAGTGCACCTGTAACGGCACCTGCTTCAGCATCAAAACCGACAGCCGAACCAAAGTCAGCAAGTAAAGCCACAGGTGCGGGAACAGCTGTGACAACTGGTACTGCAGGAAAGGTCTTTAAGGTTGTCGCTAAAGAGGGCGATGCGGTTAATAGTGGTGACACGCTCGTAATCCTGGAAGCAATGAAGATGGAAATCCCTGTGGTTACTCCTACTGACGGTACAGTATCATCCATTATTGTATCCGAAGGAGAGGACCTGGCATCCGGTGCAACAGTAGCTTACGTAGAATAGGGAAGGAGATAGAAGATGGGCGATACCCTAATTAACCTGGCGCACCAGACTGCCTTCTTCAACCTTGCTTGGGGCAACTTAGTCATGGTTGTTGTTGCCCTGGTTCTTTTATATTTCGCTATAGCAAAGGAATACGAGCCTTTGCTTCTGCTTCCCATTTCCTTTGGTATGCTTCTGGTAAATCTCTATCCTCCAATTATGGAGGAAGGTGGACTTCTTCATTACTTCTTCCTGTTGGATGAGTGGACGATACTTCCATCCCTTATATTCCTAGGGGTAGGAGCGCTGACGGATTTTGGACCTCTTATAGCCAATCCGAAGAGTTTTCTCCTAGGAGCAGCGGCGCAGTTCGGAGTATTTGCAGCATTCTTTCTGGCCATGCTCTTTGGCTTTAATGAAGCTCAGTCTGCGGCCATAGGAATCATCGGTGGAGCTGACGGTCCTACATCAATCTTTCTTGCGATGAAGCTCGGACAAAGAGAAATCATGGGGCCGATTGCAGTAGCGGCTTATTCATATATGGCGCTGGTTCCAATTATCCAGCCGCCGATAATGAAGCTTCTAACCACAGAAGAAGAGCGAAAAATAAAGATGGAGCAACTTAGATTCGTATCAAAGAGAGAGCGAATCATATTCCCGATAGTTGTTACGATTGTGGTGTGTGCGATACTTCCATCAACGGCACCGCTTATCGGTATGTTGATGCTGGGCAATCTCTTTAGAGAAAGTGGGGTTGTAAGACAACTTCAGGAAACAGCATCAAATGCACTTATGTATATTGTAGTTATTCTGCTTGGAACCTCTGTTGGAGCAACAACCAGCGCAGAAGCATTCCTGAAATTCACGACGTTAAAGATTGTAGCACTCGGTCTGGTTGCCTTTGGTTTCGGCACCGCTACAGGAGTGCTTTTCGGAAAGCTCATGTGCAAACTTACCCATGGGAAGATTAACCCGCTCATCGGTTCCGCAGGAGTATCCGCGGTTCCAATGGCAGCCAGGGTTTCTCAGAAGGTTGGACAGGAAGCAGATCCGACCAACTTCCTGCTAATGCATGCCATGGGACCAAATGTTGCCGGAGTAATCGGTACAGCAGTTGCTGCCGGTGTATTCATGGCTATATTTGGAGTACAATAAAAGAATCATTCATGGACACATTCACAGTAAAACAGGAAAATTTTTTGTGACAACATGTGGATTACAACAATAGATAATACGGCCATATTAGAAATACAATAAGGAGGTCTGGATGGCTAAACTTAAAATAATGGAAACCGTCATAAGAGATGGACAGCAGTC